>DJFO01000388.1:0-10366 GCA_002432555.1 Marinagarivorans sp. UBA5870 | reverse complement strand
TGGAGCAGCCAATCGGGCCGGTCGAAGGGTTGCTGCTCATTGTCGAGTTCTACCTCGGCGACCACCAGCCCAGCGTTGTCCCCAAAAAATTCGTCGACCTCCCACTGGGTGCTACCGTAAATGACCAAGTGCCGGTTTTTTTCGATGAGCGGGCCATCGCACAACAACAACATTTGTTGGGCATCCGCTACGGGGATGGCATATTCATACTCCGCCCGGCTGATACCGCGGGTGCGCCCTTTGATGGTCAGGTACGCGGACTCTCCGGCAACTCGCACGCGCACTGTGCGATCCTTGTCGCGATTAAGGTAACCCTGGGATATACGCACGGGTTTTGCCTGCCGCCAGTCCGTCCCTCGCACCAGGAATTTGCGTTCGATTTCGATTGCCATGGGAACCTCCGGGTGTGAATGTCTAGAGTTTCAAACCGGCATCTCTCGCAAAATCGATCGAGGCCGTGCCGACAAATTTCAGCTTCGCCATTAAAAGCGACGCTTGCCATCTTCGAGGCCCTATTTACTGGGCCGCCCTCTCCAACTCAAAGTGCGCCCCATTACCGCTCGCCGATGAAGGGCCGATCCAGACGTCGAACTGGCCGGGTTCGGCGATCCAGGTATTGTCGGGCCCGACAAATTCCAGGTCGCTGCGCTGTAATTCAAAAGAGACCTCAGCGCTGGCGCCAGGCTGCAGAAAAACCTTGCGGAAACCCTTTAATTCACGCACCGGTCGCGTAATGCTGGCGACCCGGTCGTGGATATACAACTGAGCGATTTCTTCGCCCGCGCGGCTGCCCGTGTTGGTGATACGCGAACTCACCCGGATGCTGCCGTTCCACGCCAATGTCGGGGCGCTGAGTTGGACCTCGCTGTAGCTGAAACTGGTGTAGGTGAGCCCGTGGCCAAACGGGTAGAGCGCGGCGTTGGGGGCCTCGCGGTATTTTGCTTTGAAGGTGGGATCGCTGGGGTCGAGCGGCCGGCCGGTGCTTCGATGATTGTAAAAATAAGGCTGCTGGCCCGACTCGTAGGGAAAACTCACCGGCAAGCGGCCGGACGGGCTGAATTCGCCGAATAAAACATCGGCGAGCGCGTTGCCGGACTCGGAGCCGAGGAACCAAGTCACCAGTACCGCATGGGCGTCGCGGACAGCGCCGTGCAGCGCCAGCGCGCGTCCGGTGCTCAAAAGCACGACTAAGGGTTTGCCCGTAGCGGCAACGGCCTCGGCGAGCGCTTGCTGCGGTGGGGGAATAACAATGGACGTGCGCGATTGTCCTTCGCCGCTCATGCGCTCGCCCTCGCCAATGGCCAGCAGGACCACATCGGCGTTATTCGCGGCGGCAACCGCGGCGGTTATCCCGCCCTCGACGGCCGATTCGACATCCGAACCCCGCTCGACCGTCAGCTGCGTGACACCCGCATTCAGCAAACCCTCTTTGAGGGTGACCGAGTCCTGATCGCGGCCGAACAAGGTCCAAGGACCGAACAGATTTTTTCGATCGTCACCCAAGGGGCCGATCAGCGCGATTTTGGCAGATTTATCGAGGGGCAGCAGACTGCGCTCGTTGCGCAGAAGCACGACGGATTTGCGCGCCGCCTCACGGGCTAATTCGCGGTGGGCGGGCACGCCCAACGCTTGACTCTCGCGGTTGGTATCGAGTGAGCGATAGGGATTGTCGAATAATCCGATAGCCTTTTTGACGTGCAGCACGCGGCGCACCGCCTGATCCAGCGTCGCCATGGGGATATGGCCGGATTTCACCAGCCGCGGAATTTCACTGTTGTAAATGCCGCTCTGCATGCTCATGTCCACGCCGGCCTGCAAAGCGATGCGGGCCGCGTCTCCGGCATTGGCCGCGTAACCGTGGCGGATCAGTTCCAAATCGGCCGTATAGTCACTGACAACGAATCCCCTGAAACCCCACTCCCCGCGCAGCACGTCCGTCTGCAGCCAGTGGCTGCCGGAGGCGGGCACGCCGTTGATGTCGTTGAATGAGCTCATCACCGTCAAGGCGCCGGCGGCGAGTGCCGCCTGAAACGGCGGCAAGTGGATCTCGCGCAGCGCCTGAGTGGAAATCTCGACAGTGTTGTAGTCCATGCCGCCGGACACCGCGCCGTAGGCGGCGAAGTGCTTGGGGGTTGCCAGCAAGGCATCGGCGGCCCGCAGATCGTCGCCTTGGAATCCGCGTACCCGCGCCTCCGCGAAGAGTTTGCCCAGGTAGACATCCTCGCCGGCGCCCTCGGCGACGCGGCCCCAGCGCTGATCGCGCGCTACGTCCACCATGGGCGCAAAGGTCCAATGGATGCCCGCGGCGGTGGCCTCGAGCGCGGCCACCCGCGCTGTACGCTCCGCTAGCTTGGGCTCGAAGCTGGCCGCTTCGGCGAGCGGAATAGGGAAGATGGTTCGAAAACCGTGGATCACATCAGCGCCGAAGATCACCGGGATTTTCAGCCGCGATCCCTCGACCGCAAGGCGCTGAGTCTCCCGTCCCGCCGCGGCGCCCTCACCGTTGAACAAGGCCCCCACGCGGCCGGCCCGCACATCTTCCAGCAGTGCATCGATCTGGCGGCGCTTGAATTCAGGATTCACCCCGGGCGGCGTGTTGCGTGCTTCGTCCTGCAGAATCGTCAGCTGCCCGGCTTTCTCTTCAAGAGTCATGCGGCCGAGAAGCGCTTCGATCTCCGGGTCGCGCTCTGTTTGAGCGTGTACCGCTGCGGTTCCCAGCAATATGGAAGTCATTAGCACCCTCAAGCTCAGGCCAAAAAACGGCAGGCCGGTAAAACAACGCATTGCATACATCCTGGAGCCAAAAAGCGTAATAAATTACAGACGGCGGGTGGGATGCACAAGGGGTGAACTGCGCAGGGTAGATCTTTGTAGTGTCTTTGAATCGCTGCTTGCTGCAAGATATAAAAGGAATAGACGGACGCATTTATTTTCCTAGGCCGTCTTCGGGGTAGCGTTGGTTCAACCGATTGCTGAGACGCTTCGTTTTGGATTCCATGCTAGGTGGTGCTGGTGCGCGGCCAGTGCGAGAGATTAATGCCTTTGATAAGTAGCCACAGGCAAAATGATGATTCCCCTATAAGGCTGATAACCAAAATGGGCATCACAGCTCCGGCAAGCCCTGGAGCGAGCAGAAGGGTAAAGCTGCTTATTAAATAGCTACACCCCGCCAATATCACCAGTACGCCGATCGGTTTCGGAATGTAACCCGACCGGGACACCAGATAACCGTACCCCAGGCAAGCAAAACCGAAGAAAATGAGGCCCGTAGCAAAGCCATAATTATGTAAGTCGCACAAAAAATACACTTGCGCATGGACCTGCGCGGTATCGAACGCGGCTGCGTATTCCCTACTGTGCAGCAATTGCACCGCGGCCACTAATACCAATTTGTTCGCAACCAGCACAGCGGTCTGAATTACGTTAAACGTCACGGCCAGTCGAGCCAGGGTTTTATGGACCGGTTTGAGGAGGGTGTAGAGAATGACCATCAAGGGAATGTCCAAAACGTGCATCGTGATGTCCCCGACTATGCCGATGCGCCAAAGCAAAGAGGACGACAGCAGGTTGTTCGCGGTCGCGGCAGGGTCACCGGCTACTACCAGAGAGCCACGGATGAAGATTTGGTCAAATGCTCCAATGAGAATAATCAGAAGGTAAAGCACTCCGCCCACCCGGGCGTACTTTTGCGCAGCGATTCCGGCCATGGTTGTCCCTATTGTGTTGGTTATGAATTCCAGCAGCTGAGCTAGCGCCGCCAAGGTTCGGCTTTTGCCTTCAAGTAACGCTCGCATACATAGTCCCAAGGTAAGACGAGCGGTGTCAACACAACTCCCATAGTGCACGCGACCAAAACTCCCGTAGCGTACTCATCGAGCCCGCCATTCAGCCACATGCGGGATGCGAACGCGACTATCCAAAGAGTTTTCCAGCACAACTCGAAGAGCAGGATCGGAATCATTTGGACTGGGTAGCGGATTCCGAGAAGGGAGAGCAGAGTTAAAGCCCCGAGGAAGGATCGGATGACGGAATGGGGGTCTGCGTCTGTGGTGGGCGGTGCTATGATCTCAGGCACTATGGTGACGCTATTGCCCAAAACGATCAGCAAGTACATGGCACGCAGAAGCCAAAGCCGGGTGTTTGAGAGATTATGCATACAAATCCTTTGCGAATGGGAGGTCCGATCGGGGAGGAATTATTGCACAACCGCTCGGGTACGGCTAATCAGCTTGTTTCAGCGGGCTCCTGAACCGCATTAATTAGCCGTGAGGCGCATGAGTGTGAATGAGAGCGATCGCTCCAGATAGAAAAACTGGGGAAAAGGGACGACTTATTTCTTTGCGCAGCCATCCCCCTTACCCTTTGCATTAGTCTGCCGGATTGAGCATGGCAAAAATTGCTCCATATTCCCCTTTGCTTTCTGCATCGCGGAACATGCGAACCCGCTCCACCAGAATCTCCTCCGAGGCATCTCTCATCCGCGTGATTGTTTCGCTGACGAAATCGTCGAGGGGCATGCAGCGCGGACTGTCGCGATGACCTGGCATAAGATCCGTGGCGACCGCGGGCGGCGCTAATTCCAGCACTTCAACCTGTGTCTTGCGCAGCTGAAAACGCAGGGACTGAGCGTACGAGTGAATAGCCGCTTTGGTGGCGCTGTAGGTGGGTGAGCTGGCGAGCGGCACAAAGGCCAGGCCGGAGGTGACCATGATGATGGTCGCACGGGGCTGGCGACGCAAGTGCGGCAAGAGTGCCGCGGTAAGCCGGATGGGTCCCAAAAGGTTGGTGGCAATGATGGCCTCGGCGGCGCTTATGTCTATGGATTCCGCTGACAGGTCCTCCGCTCGCATGATTCCCGCGTTGTTAATCAGGACATTGAGTGCCGGATATTTCAGTGAGATCCCATCGGCAAACGCCGCAACGTCGTTTGGATTTTGCACATCGAGCACTTCGGCTGCGATGTCCGGATAATCCGCAGCTATGGCCTGCAAGGCGGTTACATTGCGGCCGGTGACTATAATTTTGTTTCCCAGGTCGTGCAGGGCTATGGCGAGCGCCTTGCCAATTCCGGCGCTGCCGCCGGTGATCAAAATGGTATTGCCTGTCATGTTCATCGGATAAACCTCCATCGGAAAAGTGATTCCAGGATAAAACAGAGGCAGCCCACCGTTTTGCTTTGGAATCCCGAATATTTGCCCAATCCTGCGCATGTGGTAGTGTCATCGATCTTTGCACGGCTAACGACTTGGTAGAGCAGCAGCTTGATATGGGTATTCAGCAAAATCTAATCGACGCGGCACGGCTATATGTGAAGGAGCAGGGCAGCGCCGAAGGTATTGCGCCCACGCCTGTCCCCGGCGTGCGGCTGGTGTGCGTCGACGCGCCTACTGGCAAAATGCATTCCACCTACCGTCCGGTTGTTTGCCTGGTGCTGCAATGGGCGAAGCGATTGTTGGTCGGCGGGCGGGAGCAAATTTGCCTTGCAGGTCAGTCCGTAATCGTCGCGGCGGATATACCGGTTTTGGGTCAGATTGTAGAAGCGACTTCTGCCCGGCCTTATATCGCCTTAGCGGTGGAGCTCGATATGACCCTGTTGCGGGAATTAGGGGGCGAAGTGGAGGGTGAGTCAACCCGGACGGTATCCGGGCTAGACACTCTCTTTTTGCAGGATATCGATGAGGCCATTTTGGAGAGCAGTGCTCGCCTGATGCGCCTGATAGGCCATCCCCAAGCGATTCCCCAACTGCTGCCGGGATTAATGAAGGAGCTTCACTACTGGCTGCTCGCCGGCCCGCACAGACAGCAACTGCAGCTTGTTGCCGCCTCGGATAGCCGGGCCGCCCGGGTCGCTCGGGCGATCGATGTGCTGAAGACGGAATTCCGCGGCCGTATTTCAACCGAGCGTTTGGCCGCCGCCGCAGCCATGAGCCTCACCAGCTTCCACAAGCATTTTAAAGACATTACTTCTCTCACGCCGGGCGCCTATCAAAAGCACCTGCGCCTGATAGAGGCGCGACGTTTGATGCTGTACGAAGGCGCTAATGCCAACACAGCCGCGTACCAAGTGGGGTATGAGAGCGCCTCCCAGTTTACCCGCGACTACGGCCGAATGTTCGGCGCACCCCCGCGCCGGGACGTGCGGAGCGCGGGGCGAGGTTGATGTCGCAATAAATTCGGTGGTGGAACCCGCTTTGCGGTTCCACCCTACGCCCGATTTTGCTGTTTGAGGTAAGGTGGAAATCTCTGTTGTGAAGATTTCCCTATGGTCGTCAGATATAAAGCCAACCGCGATTCGCTTCCTCTTTGCTGAATTTCCAGTGGCGTTCCACCAGCAGTGCGCCGGGCATGACGCGGTCGGCGGTGGTCTTGGCGACGTCCGCCAGGCCAGGGATAAATAATTGATGCAGTCGCAGCGCGGCAATATGGTTGTGCGCGGTCATATTGACGTTGCCCAGGCCATCCTTGGTCGGCTGGCTGACGTTATTGCCCAGGCCTTTGTACGCTAGTAAAGGTTCGCGGGCTATGGCGCGCACCAGGGTGCCCATATCGCTCCATTCTGGGGGCACGCAGCACAACATTCTGGCCGCCATGGGAACGGTGATATTTTTCTGTTTCGCATAATTGCAGATCTGGTCGAATTCTTTTTTATGAACCCACCAGCCGCCTGTGACCGCGTCGTTAAGCTTAGCGGTGCCGCCGGCAAATCGGAAGAGGACCGTGTCCTTCGCGATTTCCTCGCGCTGCGGATTGATCATGCCACCCGTCTGGGGAAAGAACAGCGGGGTGCCGCTGGTGCTGACAATGGCCGCGGAAGGGCGCGTGTTTTTACCCAGTGCCTGCATCCGGCTCAGCGGGTTATTAAAGGCGGCTTGGTTAGCGAACATGTGGATCTCCTTGAGTAAAAATAAGGCGCTGGTTTTGCACTTTTGTCTGCGCCAAAAACTATAGTTCAATTTCGGTTGGGGCGCGGCTCCCGGCATGCCGCCAGGAAATTAACAGCCAACGCCGAGAGGAATTCAAAAACCCACGAGCTCCACCCGCCGATTTTTTGCCTTGCCTTCTTCCCCGGCGTTGGACGCAAGAGGGCTCGCAAAGGCGACGCCAACCGGTTTGAGTCGCGCGGCTTGCACGCCGTATCGTGACGTTAAGGCCGCCGTTACGGCATCCGCGCGCTGTTTGGACAGCGCCAGGTTGCTCTCATAGTTGCCGTTATTATCGGTGTGTCCCACCACCAGCAACTTGAGAGACGGGTTACTTTTTAAGAGCAGACCGATCTGTTCCAAGGTGGGGGCGGATTCGGGTTTCACCGCCGCTTTACCCGAGTCGAAATAGATTCCGTAGAGGGCGATGCGCCCTTCGGTTTGGATCGCCTGGGCCATGCGGTCCGCCGCCGGTGTATCCATGGTCTGGGCCATGTTTTCGCCTTCAATCACGTGGACCACGGCCACGGACCGGCCGGTTACTTCTTTGCAGCCGCCTCTGGCCAGCTGATAGGTAAGCACCGCCACGTGAGCATTGCGGCCCGGTAGTTCCAGGGAGGTGAAACGCAGGTCGCCGGGTTTGCCCGTCTGCAGGCAGTGGCCGACGGTATTGAACTTCGCCGTGATCTTGTTTTCCGGCCAGAGATATTTGGCAATGCCCTGACGACCGCCGCCGCCGGTGAAAAGACCCTCGCTGTCGCCGCCGCAGGTCTGCATATCGCACTCGAACAAGAGGTTGCCGCCCGCGGATTTTATTTCATTTTGGTAATTGCGCACCGCCTGCAAGGCGGACACGCCCTCCGGCAACAAATACACCAACCGGGTATGTTTGCCCGCCAGGGTTTTTTCCTGCTGCGGCTTGAAAACTGTGTTATTGCGTGCGTCCTTCTGGGTGGGCTCCAGCTTTTGCAGGGGGGAGAGGGGCAGAGTCCATTCGTCGTATTGAACGCTGTTGTAGTTGACGATATAGGAGCCGGTAAAGCGGCCGACCACCGGCGTGTCGGCGCCCTCGATATCGGCGGTGGGAAGGGTGACTGCGGCCTGGGTCAGAGCGGGGAAAATCAGGGCCAGAGCTAGGATATTCAGAAAAACTACGGCGGCTTTAACGGCTTTATGCCATTGCATAGGGCTCTCCATCTTGGGCTTATGTTCCTTGAGCGGCATAGGTTTGGAGTGGCATGGGTTTGGGACGCCGGTGCGCCCGCAGTTCCACACCTGGCGGCTTTCTTATCATAGAAGCGAATCGAGGGTCAAATATCCCCTCGGGGCGACCCCGTCATTGGGATCCTGGTCAAATTCCGCCGCAGAGAGAGAGCGCACTCAATCCCGCTGCGGCGCGCCGGTACCCGCGGACCTGCCCCACGGCCGTTGACCCTCCAGTGAGCCCTGGTTAGCATGGCGCGATGCGCTATCAATTTGACCATTTTATCGTCGACTGCCATCTGGCTCAGCTCAGCCGCGACGGCGCGCCGCTGCCCGTGGAGCCGCGGGTATTCGAGCTGCTGGTTTGCCTGCTGGAAAACCGGGAGCGCGTGGTATCCAAAGAGGAAATCATTGCGCGACTCTGGTCCGGCCGTTTTACCTCCGATGCGGCCATCAGTACCTGTGTGAAGTCATTGCGCAAGGCATTGCAAGACGATGGCGGTCAGCAGAAATACATTCAGACAGTTCGCGGTCGAGGTTTTCGTTTTATCGGCGAACTTATCGCGCAACCATCGGCTGCCGATCGCGCGCGTATAGTCAGCGGTCTCTCGAATGAAACAGCCCCGAATGACACAGCGCCGAGTTACACAGCCCTGAGTGACACAGCGCCGATTGCGCAGGGCAAACCCTCGATTATTGTGTTGCCCTTACGCAGTCTCGGTGCGGCGGGCCCGCTGGATATTCTGGCGGAGGCGCTGGCGCACGAGCTGATTCAAGCGCTCTCGCGTTTGCGTTGGTTGCGCGTGATCGCGCGGGGCACGGCGTTTCAATTTCGCCAGCCGGACGTGGATCTGCGCCGCCTGGGCGAACAGCTGCAATTGCGCTATGCGCTTTCCGGGTCGGTCGAAAATCTCGGCCGGCGTTTGGCCATTACCATCGAGCTGAATGATTGCCTGAGCGAAGACGTGGTGTGGGCGGACCGTTTTGAAGTCGGCATCGAGCAGGTGCACGATACCCGCCAGGCGATTTTGGCGAGCGTCATATCCTCCTTGGAAATGTATATCCCCCAGCATGAGGCGAGCCTCGCCGTGCTGAAAACCTCCGACAACATGGACGCCTGGTCGCACTACCATCTGGGTTTGCGCCATATGTTTCGTTTTACCGCAGCGGATAATCGGCTTGCCGCCCGGGATTTCGACAGGGCCATAACCCAGGACCCGCAATTCGCCCGCGCTTACGCAGGTAAATCCTTCACGCGTTTTCAGGACTGTTTTTTAAAATACTCCGGTGATCCAGTGGCCGCGCGCAACGATGCCCGCGCTTTCGCCGAAAGGGGGATTGAGCTCGACCCCCTCGACCCCTTCACCAACTACAATATGGGCCGCTCCTTTTGGCTGGCGGACAATATTCTGGGCGGGCGGGATTGGTTGGAACGTTCGGTGAGCCTCAGCCCGAATTTTGCGCAGGGTTTTTACTCGTGTTCTTACACCGAAGTGCTGCAGGGTGACGCCGACCGCGCGCTGCAGAATTCCGCCCAGGCGCTGTCTCTCAGCCCCTTGGACCCGCTTTCCTACGGCGTATTTTCGGTGCGGGCATTGGCTTTTCTGCGGGTTGAGGAACCGGCGCAAGCAGTATTATGGGCGGAAAAAGCGGCCCTGGCCCCGGGCGCGCATTTTTTAATCTGGATGATTGCCGCGGCGATCTACGCGCTCGCGGGGGATTTGCAGCGCGCCCGTTACTGGCGTGAGCACGTGCGCAGCTGCGCGCCCCAGGCCAGCTTGACGCATTTTTTTAATGCGTTTCAACTTGGCGCTACGCCTTTGCGCACCGCCATGGAAAAAGGCCTGTTATTAGCAGGCTTTTGATGTGCAGCGGCGCAATTTCACGTTTTGGTGATCACCGTTTCCAGATATTCCGAATTTACCACCAGGCTTCCGTCGTCCGCCCCATTGAATTCGCTGATCAGGCTGCGAATATCGCGGGCAAGCCCGTCCTGCTGGTCGCGCGGTAAAATAGCAAAAGCTTTGTGCGTCGGCCCGTAGTAGCTGCGAAAAACATCGATAAAGTGGTCGGCCGAAATATAACGGNNCCCCGCCTCACCAAAATGATCGCGCAGAAAAGATTCGGTGCCCCACAGCGCGGGTGAATTGACTCCGGGGGCCGGCGCCACGTACCCGCCGACAATTTTCAGCAACCGACCGATAAATCCACCCGGTGTCCAGTTGGCCAGCCCTATTTTGCCG
>DJFO01000143.1:703-3040 GCA_002432555.1 Marinagarivorans sp. UBA5870 | reverse complement strand
AGCGATTTCATTTATCGCATCCAACTTACAGCGATCCTGCAGATTAATCTCTCGCTCGACTTCGGCGCCGGAATCGTCATCAGCGAGTTGAAAAACCAGCTTCACAGTTACGTCCCATAAAAATTGCTGCCGGGTGTAAATCCATTCGCAGTGGTCGCGGTAAATGCGGTCTGCTATATGTGCATAATTCCAGTTTCGGTGTGAGCGTTTGCCGGGGATGAGGCCGCTGGATTCCTGCAGCGGTTCTTTATCCTCCCGTTCGACGATCAGGCCGATGACCTGGGCGCTGGCGCGGTTTATTAAATTATTGTGTTTAGTAATTGCCATGCTGTTGCTGCCACTCTCGGAACTTGCCCATTTCCAAGGGCTTTAAGTCGGTCCACCCTGAAGGTCACCCCATTAGCCACTCGACCCACATCGGGTTCAGCATTCCACCAATCTGTTCGTTCAAAGGTTTTCCTCTGGATTGCCGGTCTCTCGCTAATTTTGCTTCCGGTGAAAATGTTCCGCTCTTGGCGTCTCGCGCAGTTGGTGTTGCAAATTTCCTGACTGCACCAGCAAGGCCGTTGCGCGGATTCTCCGCATCGATGTTCCCGCGCTTCAGAGCGTCGTTTGCTTTGGGGGTCGGCCAAATCCCACTGTATTTTGGCCTTTTCGAGCTGTGGTATCTGGCCTGCTCCTGATCCTGAGTTGTCATCATTGATGATGTTGGAGTGGGCCAATTTCCCTTTTTCGCCATTGAGTGCAGGCTTTGGCGGACGACCGCGCCGGCGCTTTTGCTTTTGTTGCTGCCGTAATTGTTGGCTGTTGGCGTGGGCAATAATCCAGATTCGTTTGCGAATATGCGGGGCGCCAACGTCGTCAGCTCCGAGCACTCCCCATTGCGCATCAAACCCCATTTTGGCCAAGTCACCGAGGACTGCATCGAGTCCGCGAGAAGTGAGAGCTGGGCTGTTTTCCACGAAAACAAATTGCGGTCCCACTTCGCGAATGATGCGCGCCATTTCTTTCCATAATCCGGAGCGGGTGCCGGCGAGGCCTGCTCCCTTTCCCGCAAGGCTAATGTCCTGGCACGGGAATCCGCCAGAAACGACATCAACAATTCCTCGCCATGGTCTTCCGTCAAAACTACACACGTCAGACCAAATTGGGAAAGCTTCGAGGGCTCCATCATTTTGTCGNNGGCATAGAGTGTTCCCCGCCATTTAATGCAGGCGCAGCTATCTGCGATAAAGGTGCACTCAAAACGTGGTGCAATTTGGTTGTAGAGGAGATGATGAACAATGCGGTCGCGAAAATCGGACGCCCAAACTTCCCGTGGCTTCGGCCGCGTGATCACGAAGCAAATGGATGGGCCGATGTTGTAAGTTTTGCTTACAAGTTCGCGGTACAGCTCGACCAAGTTACGCTCCAGGTTTAGTTCGAATGTGAGCGCGCTGAATTTATTGCGTTTGTGTTTGCGGCAGTCGTAGTAGGCTNNCCGAGTATTCCGCCTCCAGCGCCTGCGAAAAGAGCCAGCTCATTCAATCTGTTCCCCTTTTTCTTTCCGCTTCATATCTCGCCACGTGACCGCGCAGTGGTACTCGGTTGCTGTTTTGGAGCATGTGCGCATGAATTCTTCGGCTGCTCTGATTTCCTTTTCTGTTTTGAATAGATATATCAGCAGCAAAAGTGCGGCGACGATTGCGACGATTGCGACGATTGCATCGTATCGGTGCTTCTTCATGGCAGTGCTCCTAAAAAATTTTCCTGTTGCACCAACTGCGCGGCTTTGGGCGCGCGCAGCTGCTAAATGGTTAAATGGTTAAATTGCTAAGATTCTGCGGACAGCTCGCACGGCGAGCGTGTTGTCCTTGTTGTTGATGTTCTGGTTGCCGTTCTCAAAGTTCTGATTCCAGGCGTTGTTGGACGAATACTGGGTTAAGTTGAGCTATCTACATCACCGCGCCGATTGCTCGGTGCGGAAACTGCGCGGGGCCTGTGCGTATTCGCGCTGGTTCCCCTGGTGCGCTCTGGCGGTGGCGCTGCTAAATGTAAAAACAGTGCCAGCGGCTCAACCAGATATTAANNCGAATACTGGGTACTGCTCCAGTGCCAGTTAGGTTCAACCATATCTCGCAGGTTGCAGCACAGAATATTCAGTTCTGCTTGTGCGGGTATGTGGTAATCCGTGCGGCCGTCGATGGAGGAGAGGGCGGCTACGGCGTTGATTATTTCGCTGCACTGCTCGCTTGTGCGCATTGCTGTGGTGTTGGTGGCGCCGTCCCAATAACTGCCAGCGCCTTCAATTTTTTTGCCGTAGGTCCCCCATCTGCATTCGTTGGTTGCTTGCGGATG
>DJFO01000143.1:0-666 GCA_002432555.1 Marinagarivorans sp. UBA5870 | reverse complement strand
TCATGATTTGCTCCTGTAGGTTTTAGTAATGGCTTGGTTGACGGTGCGGCCGCGCAGCAGAATTTGCTTTGCCAGCTTTGCGCGGTCGGTGTGGCTGTGGGTGGCTTGGCGCAGCAGTCCAAAATAACTATTGGCCGTCATGTGCATTTTGTCGGCAGGTGCGGTGCTGGTGCGATGAATTGCGCCGATTTTGGTTTTGCGGCGGATAGTGCGGTGCCAGGGTTTAATCACTTGGCCGACGAAATCAACGCCGCGCGCCACCGGTTGAATAATGGTTTTGCTTGGGTTGAGTTTGGCGGCGAGACGGCTTTGCAAAAATTCATCGATGCGAGCGATTGCTTGGCTCAGCCATTGCGGTGAGTCGTGTAGTAAAACGAAGTCGTCGACGTAGCGGATGTAATGCTTAGCTCCGATGGTGTGTTTGGCGAATTGATCCAGTTCATTCAAGTAGATGTTGGCGAAAAACTGGCTGCTTAAATTTCCAATCGGCAGGCCTAGGTGCGCCGGTTGCGCGGTGAGCCTCTTATGTGGGGGAACCTTTTCGAGAAGTTTTGGATTGCCGTGCAGTTGATAATTTTGCCGAGGGTCGTGGAATAGGATCTGCTCGGCAAGGGCTAGCCAGAGCGGTTCCCGCACACGCTTCTCAATCAGTGCAAACAAAATATT
>DJFO01000154.1 GCA_002432555.1 Marinagarivorans sp. UBA5870 | reverse complement strand
TATTTTGCGCCCCGCGCAAAAGATGAAAATTAAATTCCATTGCGCAAACCCAATTCGTAGGGATACGGATTGAGGTAGGTCTGCTGACTGATATAGTCGCCGGCGTAATTCTCCAGGTAGTGCTGCATGAGCTTCATGGGAACCGCCAAAGGAACCTGACGCAGGCGATATTCATCGATCGCGCGCACCAGATCCTGCCGAATTCCGCCTGGCACCGTCTCGCGCAGATACCCCACCATATGATGGAGCACATTCACGTGGCCTTTGTGCGTTGGAGGCTTCGCCGTTCCCGTCATTAAACAAGTTAGATAAGTGTCGGCCAACGTCTTGACATCGCCGCATCCCGCTTGCGCGACCATGGCGCCGAGCTCCCGATAAAGTTGCGGACCATAGGACATCACAAAATATTTATGCTGCGCATGAAATGTCACCAGTCTCTGCGGCGAAGGCTGCCCCATTTGCTGGCGCCAGCGACGGTAGACGAAAACTCGCGCAACAAAATTCTCCCGCAGCCGCGGGTCTTCAAGACGACCGGACTCTTCCATCGGCAGGCAGGGCAGGAACTCTCTCAAACGATCAGCAAACAAACCGGCTCGCTTGCCCGTAGGCGCGCCTTTGGCGCTGTAAAGTTTGGCGCTGTAGAGCCCGCAGCTGGGCGAGTCTTTCATAAAAATGTAACCGCAGAATCCAGCCACGGCGGGCAATACGGTTTCGGCGTAGGCGCGCAGGGGCTGGGTCACGTCCAACTCGGGGTTTTGCACACCGACGGCGCGCACGGCACTAGCGTCGCCAACCAGCCGAATGGGTTCACGAGGTACTCCGAGGCCGATGGCAACCTCGGGGCAAAACGCCCGGTATTCAAAATAGCGCCCGAGGGCTTCCATGCAGTAGGCATTGTATTTGTGGCCCCCGTTGTAGCGCACCGCATCACCTTGCAGGCAGGCCGAAATGCCTATGGGTATTTTGGCTGGATCTTCTGGCGTGACCATGGTGGGAACTCCGCGGAAGCGCGCGTGGGGCTGAAAATAAAAAACCGGCTCGAAGCCGGTTTTGAGACGGGCGACTTTACATCAGCGCCAGCAATTCTTCGGTTTTCTGGCGCATCAATGCCGCATCCCCCCGCGACTCGACGTTGAGACGGAAGACCGGTTCGGTACTGGAACNNACGCCAATCCGCAAAAGCAACGGACAAGCCGTCGGTTTTGTCGACAGCGAGTGCGCCGGGGGCGTAGCGCGCCTCTATCAGTTTGAGCAGCGCCGCCGGGTCGGTTACTTTGCGGTTGATTTCCCCGCTGCAGGGGAATTTTGCCATGCGCTCGCCAACCAGTTGTGAGAGGGTTTTGTTGCGGCGACTCATCAGCTCCACCACCAACAACCACGGAATGGTGCCGTTGTCGCAGTAGGCAAAATCGCGGAAGTAGTGGTGCGCACTCATTTCGCCGCCGTAGACCGCATCCTCTTTCCGCATGCGCTCCTTGATGAAAGCGTGACCCGTTTTGCTCTGCACCGCCACGCCGCCGTTTGCGGTCACTATATCAACCGTATTCCACACAAGGCGGGGATCGTGCACGATCTTCGACCCGGGGTTCTTGACGAGAAACGCTTCCGCGAGCAAACCGACGACGTAGTAACCATCGATAAAATTGCCGCGCTCGTCAAAAAAGAAGCAGCGGTCGAAGTCACCGTCCCAGGCAATCCCGAGATCCGCGCCCGACTCCCGCACCGCGCGCGACGTTACGTCCTGGTTTTCCACCAATATGGGATTGGGTATGCCGTTGGGAAAATTGCCGTCGGGCTGATGGTGAACCTTGATAAAGCGGAGCGGCAAATGGGGCTCCAACAGATCGACCACCGCCCCCGCCCCGCCATTGCCCGGGTTGACAACCACCTTCAGCGGCTTGACCTGGCCAGGATCCACATATTCGAGCAAATGGCGCAAATAGGTCGGCCGCATATCCTTATGTTGCACGCGACCCGGCGCGGCGGGAGAGCGAAAAATACCCTGCTCCGCTAAGCGCCGAATATCGAGCAACCCGCTGTCGTTAGAGATGGGTTGCGAGCCGCTCCGCACCAATTTCATGCCGTTGTAATCCATGGGATTGTGACTGGCCGTCACGCAGATACCACCATCGACCCCCAGCTCAAAGGTTGCGAAGTACACCTCCTCCGTGCCGCACTGCCCTATATGAATGACATCGGCCCCGCCGTCGGTCAGGCCGCGCACGAGCGCCTGGGTAAGCGTAGCGCTGGTCAGCCGTATATCGTGTCCTACGACCACAGTTTTCGCAGCGAGGTAATCCGCGAATGCCCGTCCCACCCGGTAGGCAACCTCATCATTGAGCTCGTCCGGAACCCGTCCACGGATATCGTAGGCTTTAAAACATGAGATATTCATTCGAAAGTCCGAGGCTCAAATTTTGACGTAGACGTTCTCGTAAACGTAATTGGTCGCCTCGACGAAGCCCTCTACGCTGCCGCAGTCAAAGCGGCGACCGCGGAATTTGTATGCCAGGACGCAGCCGCTCTGGGCCTGAGTGAGGAGCGCGTCGGTCAGCTGGATCTCGCCGTTCTTGCCGGGGGCCGTCTTTTCCAAAATATCGAAGATATCAGGCGTGAGAATATAGCGGCCGATCACGGCGAAGTTGGAGGGCGCATCCTTGGCGTCGGGCTTCTCCACCATATTGTTGACCTGAATCAGGTCGGCCTTGATTTGGCTGCCGGCGATTACGCCGAACTTATGGATTTGGTCTTCCGGGACTTCCTGGATTGCCACTATGCTGCAGCGGAACTGGCGGTAGAGGTTGACCATTTGCGCCAATACGCCCGGGTTGTCGCTATCGGACACGCACAAGTCATCGGAGAGAACCACGCCGAAGGGCTCATCGCCGATCAAACGCTTACCGTTGAGAATCGCATCGCCCAAACCACGCATTTCACGCTGGCGAGTAAACGAAAAGGACCCCTTGGCCATGACCGAGCGAATGGAACTGAGATATTCCTCTTTGGAAGTGCCAGCGATTTGGTGCTCCAGCTCGTAGCTCACGTCGAAATGGTCCGCGATCGCCCGCTTGCCGCGGCCAGTCACGAAGCCTATCTCAGTCAATCCAGCCTCAAGCGACTCCTCAACACCGTACTGCACCAGCGGCTTGTTCACTATGGGAAGCATCTCTTTGGGCATGGACTTGGTGGCCGGCAGAAAGCGGGTACCATAACCCGCAACCGGAAACAGGCACTTTTTGATCATATGAAATCCTTAGGAATAAAGACTGGTGGAAAACAAACGCAACGACTATACCATACGCACTTGAAGCGGAAGTAATAGCCCCCAGATTTAGCGCTTTTTGCTGGACATCACGGGTTTAGCCGCTAGAATGGCACTCCCCTGGCAAGATGGCGCCTCCAATGGCGGCAAATACAGCAGATTCGCCAGGCATGAGAATAAGTTAAGCACAACTCTGTACTTCGTTCGTCACCTGACAAAACAGATAAAGAGCACACTATGCAGCCTTTCGAGCCCAACCCCTCCTACGGACGCGATGAATTGCTTGCCTGCGGCGATGGGAAGATGTTTGGCCCCGGTAACGCCCAGCTTCCCAAACCCAACATGCTGATGGTCGACCGCATCGCCCATATCAGCCAATCAGGCGGCGAGTTCGGCAAAGGAGAAATAGTCGCGGAGCTCGATATCCACCCCGACCTCTGGTTTTTCGCCTGCCATTTTCCTGGCGACCCAGTTATGCCGGGTTGTCTCGGGCTCGACGCCATGTGGCAGCTGGTGGGCTTCTACCTAGCATGGCGCGGCAACCCGGGGCGGGGTCGCGCCCTCGGCGCAGGCGAAGTAAAATTCACCGGGCAAATCCTGCCCTCCGCCAAAAAGGTCTCTTATCACATCCACCTCAAACGTGTCATCGAACGCAAGCTTGTGATGGGTATTGCCGACGGCAGAGTGACGGTTGATGGTAAAGATATCTATTTTGCCAAGGATCTACGGGTCGGATTGTTCACCAACACCGAAAGCTTTTGAGTGTCAAAGCCGCGAGCCATGGGTCATTCATAAAACTCAGTCTTGCCGAATCCAGTTGATAAGAGGTCAGTTATGAAACGTGTTGTTGTTACCGGGATGGGAATTGTGTCCTGTTTGGGCAACGATATAGCGACGGTTTTAGAAGCTTTGAAACTGAGCAGGTCAGGCATCACTTACAACCCGAGCTACGAGGAACATGGGTTTCGCAGCCTCGTTTCTGGTTCAATCAAAATCGACTTGGCCGAGCACATTGACCGAAAAATCCTGCGTTTCATGGGCGACGCGGCGGGATTTGCATTTATTTCTATGCAGAACGCTATTCGTGATTCGGGTTTGACCGAAGCGCAAGTATCCAATGAGCGCACGGGTATCATCATGGGCTCGGGCGGCGCATCCACACAGAGCGTCGTCGATGCAGCGGACATCATGCGGAGCAAAGGCGTCAAAAAAGCGGGCCCCTACCGTGTGACTCAAACGATGGGCAGCACCGCTTCGGCGTGCCTCGCCACTCCCTTCAAAATCAAGGGCATCAACTATTCCATCTCGTCTGCCTGCGCTACCAGCGCCCACTGTATCGGCAACGCCATGGAGCTGATCCAGCTCGGCAAACAGGACGTGGTTTTCGCCGGTGGCGGTGAAGAAGAGCACTGGAGTCTCACCGGCCTGTTCGATGCCATGGGCGCCCTCTCGACGAAATACAACGCGACGCCGGCCCAAGCCTCGCGTGCCTATGACGCGGACCGCGATGGTTTTGTCATCGCCGGCGGCGGCGGCTGTTTGGTGATCGAATCGCTGGACCACGCACTGGCCCGCGGAGCGAAAATATACGGCGAGCTGGTGGGCTACGGCGCAACCTCCGATGGTTACGACATGGTCGCCCCTTCCGGCGAGGGCGCCGCCCGGTGCATGCGACAAGCAATGGCCATGGCGGACAAGAGTCCGGTGGATTACATCAACTCACACGGCACCAGCACTCCCGTGGGCGATATAGCGGAGTTGAAAGCCGTCAAGGCGGTATTCACCGATCGCGTTCCCCCGATCAGCTCCACGAAATCCCTCACCGGCCACTCCCTTGGAGCGACAGGGGTTCAGGAAGCCATTTACAGCCTGCTGATGATGGAGCACGGATTTATCGCTGCATCGGCGAATATTCAGACCCTCGACCCCGAAGCCGAAGGGCTTCCAATTGCCCGAGCCACACAGCAGGCGCAACTGAATAAAGTCATGTCCAACAGCTTCGGGTTCGGCGGCACCAACGCCACCTTAATTTTCCAGAAGTATGTTTAAACCGCTGGCACCATTGGTGCCAGCCTTCCCGCCTGGACTTCAAGCTCTATCCATTCAAAGACTTTACTTTTGATACCCTGGCGCCAGCTGCGGTACTGAAAGCCAAAGTTGTTCGTGCAGCGCTGCCCTCTTAGCCAGCCGCTGGATTGAATAAAACGTTGCTCCAAAGTGCCGAGAAAAATCGGGGCTACGTCGTAACCAGCCCGTTGCAACAAGCGGGCGACATGGTCTGCCAACTCCGCTTCGGAACACTGGTCGCTGGCGTGGAGATGAAAGTAACCCCAGTTTTCCGCCCCGCATAGCACCTGCTGAATCATCGCTAACACTAGCCGCACCACGTCTTCGATAAAGACCGGTGAACCACGCCAGGAGTCGGAAACAACGCATTCTTTGGAATACAGAAGGGTTTGGCACAAACGATCCAGCAATCCGTCAGCGCCATCGAGCAGCCACGGTAGGCGGAGCACCAATTTGTGGTCGCAGGAAAGCAGCGCCTGCTCGGCCGCGTAAAAGTCCTGCCCCTTGGCCGTATCCGGCTCTGGCCGATCCCGCTCGGAAAACGCTGTGCTCTGTTGCGCCGTACCGAACACCTCATGCGACGATAAATGCAGCACCGCCGCTCCACTGTTGCGACAGAACTCGGCAATCACCTGGCAAATCGCCAAACTTTCGTCCCACAAACCCGCCACCGAGGCTGAATTAACAACAAACGCAGGTTGTGATTGAACCAATAGCGAGCGCAGTTCCACCGCCCGCGGCGAGTCCGTAGTGATCACCACCAACGATTGCGCCTCAAAGCCTTTGAGCAGAGCCGCACCCAGCGGTGATTGATGTTCTGTCAGTAAGATTTTGAAGCCCACGTATGAATCGCGTCGAACTCAGTTGATGATCAGTAATTGGTCAAGAGACTCCGCCCCGACCGAATCGAACCAGTGAAAAACGGACCCGGGGCCGCCGAAAGTGCGGCGAACCGGGACACCCGGACGCCGGACTGCGGAACATCCGGCTCAGCTCAGGGGAGGAGCGGCGCTAAAATGGAATGTCATCATCGAAGCCGCCAAAATCCGGTGCCTGCTGTTGACTCGGGACAGCCTGCGGCTGATTCGCCGCCTGGCGGGGGGGGCTAGTGCGGGAAGGGGCGGGACTGGCGGGTGCCGCGCCGTAATCGTCGTAGGAGGAAGGTCCTGCTTCGACCGCACCAGCACCGCCGCGCGCGTCGAGCATCTGCANNGTGGTATACCGATCCTGTCCCTGCTGATCTTGCCATTTCCGGGTGCGTAGGGACCCTTCGATATAAACCTTACTGCCCTTGCGTAGATATTCACCGGCAATCTCAGCCAATCGATTGAAAAACACCACCCGGTGCCATTCCGTGCGCTCCTGGGCCTGCCCTGTCTGTTTGTCCTTCCAGGTTTCGGAAGTTNNGCAACACTGACATTGGTAATAGCGCTGCCCGCTGGAGTGTACCGGGTTTCTGGATCCTGCCCGATATTGCCGATCAAGATCACTTTATTAACGCCGCGGCTCGCCACATAAACCTCCGATCATTCTCTTTTGTCAAAAATAAGCCGGCCTAGTCTATCCCGTCGGCTGAAAAAAATCTGCAGCGGGGCGCTGCCTCGCGGCAGCTCTAGCGCGCTAGAGCCTGTTGCAAATAGGAGTTCAGGCGATGTTTCTCAAACAGGCGCTCATCGACCTTCAAATACAAAAGCGCCTGCTCCCTCACCCAAAGCGCCTCAACCACCCCGGGCACCTGGTCCTGAATATGTCGCACTTCCAATTCGCGCTCCAACGGCACGCACACGCTCGCGAGATACCGCGGAGAGCGCATCCCGAACGCCCATACGAGCCACACGGTGTTGACCAGCAGTGCAGCCGCCATGACGCTCGCAAAACCCCAGTGCTGATAACAGAACCCGCCGACCACGCCGCCGGAGGCAGCCCCAAGGAACTGAGACGTGGAAAATATCCCCATCGCCGTTCCCTTATTGCCCGCCGGGGCGAGTTTACTTACCAGGGAAGGCAGAATCGCTTCCAGCAGATTGAAACCGACAAAAAACACGAGCAGGCCGGCCAACCAATACCCCAAGCCACTGACATAACTGAGAAAGGCCTCAGCGACCACCAATAGAGCTACCGCGCCTATGAACACTTCTTTGATTTTGCGACGCCGCTCGGCCACGTACATTAAAGGCAGCATCAGGACGAACGCGCTCAGCATAATCGGCAAATAATAATGCCAGTGCTGCTCGACCGTAACGCCCGAACTGGTCAGGACCAGAGGCACGGCAACAAAAACACTCGTGAGCGCAAAATGCAGCGCGAACACCCCGAAATCCAACCGCATCAGATCCCCATTGGCGAACGCTCCTTTGAGCAAAGCGGGCACAGCCAAACCATCGGAACCCTGCCGGATGTCCGCCGGCGGATCGGGCACAAGGAGGTATAACACCGCCATACCCACCAGCGCCATACACGCGGACGCCCAGAAAATCGCGGCCAGGCCGCCCGCCGCGGCCAATACGGGTCCCAAGACCATCGCCAGGGAAAATGACAAACCGATGCACGCGCCTATCACTGCCATAGCCTTGGTGCGGTTCTGCTCCGACGTGAGGTCGCCCACCAGCGCCATCACCGCGCCCGCTATAGCGCCCGCCCCCTGAAGCGCTCGGCCGGCAATCAATCCCCACACGGAGTCGGTCGTGGCAGCGACCAGACTGCCGGCGACAAAGATAAGGAAACCCAGCAGGATGACGGACTTCCTGCCCCAGACGTCCGATAAGAGCCCCAAAGGGATTTGAAAGATTGCCTGAGTGAGGCCGTAACCCCCCAAGGCGAGGCCGAGCAAAAGTGGTGTGGCGTCTTTGTAAGCGCCGCCAAAAACCATCATGACCGGGAAGACCATAAACAAGCCGAGCATGCGGAACACGTATAGCAAAGCCAGCGCAGCGACAACTCGCATTTCTGAGACCGGACGACCTTGGGCAATCACGCTTTTTCTCTCGCAGACAAAAGAGCGGCATTCTAACAGCGCTGTCGGTCGCACGGCAGGATCTGTTTCGCAGTACCTCCCATCCGAGTCCCGCCTCAGTCACCTCGACATTACAACAAAAGCATGAAACCCGAGGTGCCAGCACCTACCAAAGTGGCAATTCAGGCGGTGGAGCCGAAACAAGATTTAAGGTAAACTCTTTCGGCAATTCAGGAATTTAGGCATAATTCCTGCTGTTTGGATCCTGCTGTTTTGGATCCTGCTATTAGGATCCTGTTATAAGGATCCTGCTGTTAGGATCGTGGACGAAGGCTGGCTTCGTCGCCCGGGTCAGGAATTAACATAAGGCAGAAAATATTGTGACCGACTCTTCAGCACGCCCCGATGTCAAGGGTATCTCGCTGTATTCCACGAACAACAGTCTGCAGACGGGACTTTTAGCATCGCTTATCTCTGAAAAAGTCGGACTGGAGTGTTCCATCATCCATGAGGTTGGCCCGGAAACCGCCGCCACTCATTTATTGTTGATCGACTGCCACGGGCTCGACGGTGATGAGCTGCGAGAATTAATCAATGAGATTCATAGCCACGATCAACCCCTGACGGCCGCCCTGCTCAATGCCCAATACAACACGGACCACGAGAACCTGTTGGATTGGCCGTGTATCTCCGGCCTTTTCTTCACGGATACGGACCAGGAGCAACTCGTGCGCGGTCTCGAATGCCTGCTGCGCGGCGAGTACTGGGTCCCCCGCCGTCTGCTGCACCACTTCTTGGACAGGAACCGCCGCGCTCCGTCCATCCGCCACACCGATATCAAGCTGACCAAACGCGAGCGGCAGATATTACGCCTCATCAAAAACGGGGCAACCAATCTGGATATTTCTGCCGCCCTCGACGTGAGTGAGCACACAGTAAAAAGCCACCTATATAACGTCTACAAAAAGATTGGCGTGCGCAACCGCCTGGAAGCCAGCAACTGGGTACGCGACATGGAAGACCTGTAGCTAAATACAGCTCCATTTTGGAAAGCTCAGCTACACCCCGCGGAATTTTCGTATACTACCTCATCTGTGACAGCACCCACCGTGCTGTCTTCACTGTTGACAAGCAAGGGGTAGTTTGTGGATCGAATTCTGGTTCGGGGGGCACGCACCCACAATCTCAAAAACATTGACCTGGACATTCCCCGCGATAAGCTGGTAGTCATTACCGGCCTCTCCGGGTCCGGCAAATCATCGCTCGCATTCGACACGCTTTACGCGGAAGGCCAGCGGCGTTACGTGGAATCCCTCTCTGCCTACGCTCGCCAGTTTCTGTCCATGATGGAAAAGCCGGATGTCGATCACGTGGAGGGTCTCAGCCCGGCCATCTCCATCGAACAAAAATCCACTTCCCACAACCCCCGATCCACCGTCGGTACCATCACCGAAATCTATGATTACCTGCGCCTGCTCTACGCGCGCATCGGCGAGCCGAAATGTCCGGTGCACGACACCCCGCTTGCCGCACAGACGGTTTCCGAAATGGTCGACCTCGTTTTGGCGGCACCGGAAGGGAGTAAGTTGATGCTCCTTGCTCCGGTGGTGAAAGAGCGGAAGGGCGAGCATTTGCATGTGTTCGAAGCGCTGCGGCGCGATGGCTTCGTTCGGGCGCGCATCGATGGTATTGTCGTCGACTTGGACGATGTGCCGTCCCTGGACAAGAAAAAGAAGCACACTATTGAAGTTGTCATAGATCGTTTCAAAGTTCGTGCAGACATCAAACAGCGCCTGGCCGAAAGCTTCGAAACCGCGCTGCGGCTGTCGGATGGCCTGGCGGCCATCAGCTATATGGACAATGGCAAAGAAGAGCAAATTTTTTCGGCCAAACATGCTTGTCCGCTGTGCGATTATTCTCTGCCAGAGCTGGAGCCGCGCCTGTTCTCCTTCAACAACCCTGCGGGGGCGTGCAACAGCTGTGACGGCCTCGGAGTAAAACAATTTTTCGCCGAGGAAAAGGTGGTCCACCACCCGGACTTGTCCATTGCGGAGGGCGCGATTCGCGGTTGGGACAAACGCAATCTTTATTATTTCCACATGCTGTCCGCGGTCGCTGAGCACTATGGCTTCAGTGTTGACACTCCGTGGAATAAACTCGCCAAAAAATATCGGCAGGTTGTCCTCTACGGGTCCGGTCAGGAAATCGTTGATTTCGTGTACGTCAACGATCGCGGCGATACCTTTCATCGCCATCATGCGTTTGAAGGCGTGATCCCCAACCTTGAACGGCGCTACCGCGATACGGAATCGAATTCCGTNNGCCCGCCTGCGAAAAGAGGCGCGTTACGTTTTCGTTGACAACAAAACACTCCCGCAAATCACCGATATGCCGGTCGGCGACGCGCATCAGTATTTTTGCAAACTGTCGTTCACCGGGGCCCGCGGTAAAATCGCGGACAAAATCCTCAAAGAATTGAGGGACCGCTTTCGCTTCTTAGTGGACGTCGGCCTCAACTATCTGACCTTGAGCCGGAGCGCCGATACACTTTCGGGCGGAGAAGCTCAGCGCATTCGCCTCGCCAGCCAGATTGGCGCCGGGCTTGTGGGCGTCATGTACATTCTGGATGAACCCTCCATCGGTCTACACCAGCGGGACAATGACCGCCTGTTGCGGACGCTCACGCATCTGCGCGATTTGGGCAATACGGTTATAGTGGTCGAGCACGACGAGGACGCCATCCGTAGCGCCGACTATATTATCGACGTAGGACCGGGAGCCGGCGTGCATGGGGGAGAAATCGTCGCCAGTGGCAGCCTGAACGACATTTTGAAAAATAAAAAATCCGTTACGGGCGCCTATCTGTCCGGCCGACAGTCAATTCCGGTTCCCGCCAAACGCACGCCGATCGATGAAAACAAGTGGCTCGTATTGGAAGGCGCCACAGGGAACAATTTGAGAAACGTCACCCTGCGTCTGCCCGTCAGCGTTATGACCTGCGTTACCGGCGTTTCCGGTTCCGGCAAATCCACCTTGATCAACAATACGCTCTACCCCATCGCGGCCACGGAATTGAACAACGCCTCGACCTTGACTCCGGCACCTTACAAATCGATTTCTGGTCTCGCCATGTTCGACAAATGCGTCGATATCGACCAGAGCCCCATCGGTCGCACACCTCGTTCAAACCCGGCAACTTA
>DJFO01000037.1:11735-12426 GCA_002432555.1 Marinagarivorans sp. UBA5870 | reverse complement strand
GATTCATTGCGTTATTGGGTTACCGACATGGGCGTTGACGGTTTCCGTTTTGATTTGGGCACAATACTCGCGCGGGAAGAAACGGGCTTCAACGAGCGCCACGGTTTTCACGTTGCCTGCCGTCAGGACCCTATTCTCAGCCACGTCAAACTCATCGCAGAACCCTGGGACTGCGGCTGGGGCGGGTATCAAGTGGGCGCTTTTCCNNCGAGCCCTGGGATATCGGCCCCGGCGGCTATCAGGTCGGCAACTTCGCGCCGGGCTGGGCGGAGTGGAACGACAAGTACCGCGACACGGTGCGCGCCTACTGGCGCGGCGACGAAGGCAAATTGCCGGAGCTCGCGAGCCGCCTGACCGCCTCCGGCGATATCTTTAACCACCGGGGCCGCCGCCCTTCCGCCAGTGTCAATTTCGTCACCGCACACGACGGGTTTACACTGCACGATCTCGTCTCCTACAACAGCAAACACAATGAGGCAAATGGCGAAGAGAATAGGGACGGCACCGACAACAATATATCGAATAATTACGGCGCCGAAGGCCCGACCGATAACCGCAAAATTATTGAACTGCGGCAACGGCAGATGCGCAACCTCATGGCCACCCTTTTGTTCTCTCAGGGCACGCCCATGATTTTGTCCGGGGATGAGTTTTGTCATACCCAGCAGGGCAATAACAATGCCTATTGCCA
>DJFO01000037.1:0-11694 GCA_002432555.1 Marinagarivorans sp. UBA5870 | reverse complement strand
GGCGAATACAACGAAGAGCTCGGCGTGACCGACGTGACCTGGATTTGTCCGGCCGGTTGCCCAATGGACGGCGATAAATGGCAAGATCCGGGCAGGGCCTGCCTTGGCATGTTGATGGACGGACGCGCGCAACCCACCGGCATTCACAAAACCGGCGGCGATGAGACCGTCCTACTAATCGTCAACGCTCATGCCGGCAGCATAAATTTCACCCTTCCCTCCACCGCCCAAGGCACGGGTTGGCGCTGTCTGATCGACACTAATTACCCNNGACATGGAAGACGGCGAGCGATTTGAATTCGGCCATGACTACGTGGTAGGCGAACGGTCCCTGTTGCTCTTTGAACTGGAGCATGCAGCTCAAGAAGAGGTGGAGAAATAGCAGACAAATTGTCGGCTCGGCGCAAGCCGAGCTGCGGGCTGCAAAAAAAGAGGCGGTCATTTCCAGACAACCGTCAATCTCCGTAATATCGGAAATGGCAGCTGAGATTTTTCCATCACTGGGTTGCAATCAATGGGACTGGGTTGCAATCAATGGGGTGCAGGATCTTCGGCGGGGTTACGTGGGAAAAACGCGGGATTAAATCCGCCTTGAATAGAACCTAGCGGATAGATTTGGCTGCGAGGCAGCGGGGCCTTGTGGCCCCGGCGGTGTTTTCACTGCCTCGCGCCGAGGCAGCTGGTGCTTGCCCGGCGCTGAGACTGCGGGGTTATTGGCTGGCGCTATGGCTGGCGCCATGACTGGCTTTTCCCCCTTTGCGTCCGGCTTCTGCCGCGCGCTCGGGATTATTGCGGAAGTTGCCACCACTTTCGTGGCCGCCTTTCCGGCCGGCTTCTGCCGCGCGTTTCGGATCATTTTTAAAGTTGCCGCCGCTTTGTTGGCCACCCTTACGGCCCGCTTCCGCCGCGCGCGCAGGGTTGAACTTGAAGTTACCGCTGCTGTGCTGGCCGCCTTTGCGCCCGGCTTCTGCGGCTCTCACAGGATCGGCGGCAAAACCGCGACCGGATTTTCGCGGCGGTTCCTTGGCCTCTTCTTTTTTAGCGGCTTGTTCGGTGGCCGAGCCTTCATCGGCGCCCGTCACTTCGCTATCACCTTTGGCCATTTGGAATTCTCCTTCCGCTTGAACTTCGTTATCGTGCTGATCTTGCTGCTTCATCTCGGTATCCTCAAAATTTCAGGAGTGCTAAATGTCGGACCAACCTAAGTGGAATCCACTCGTGTTTTTCAGTACCACCTATCCGGTTTTATATTTATCCGCCGGTTTCTTGCGTGGTTGCCGTCGACTGGCGTTAGTACACTCGGTTGAGTACTTGTCGTATGAATACGCGCTGGTATACATACATTCGTTTCGGTACAACCTTGTTACCTATTACCGTGCTGCCTTTACCGTGTTGCCTCGCGCTACTGCCACTTCGCGATACCATCTGTTTCCGAAACCGTTGGTTTCCAAAACCGTTAGTTTCCAAAACAGTTGGTTCCCAAAACAGTTAGTTCCCAGTACTTTTAGTTGCCGAAGCTACTAGTTTCCGACTCGAGTTAGCCTCGAACACTGGAAGTTTCCTATTCTGGGAGTCCGTAAAAACGGCCCTCGCGACAATGCACGCTTTACCTGTACCAGAGCCATCACAACCTCGGCAAGTGCCACCACAGCTCTTATTTTTTTCCGATGTTTGTTGATGGCCGTTTTTGCATTGAGCCTCAGAAACACCGCCACAAAAATGAACATTATTTTGGAACTTGTTTTAAGGAAATAATTCATTTTTGCCGAACAAAGTTTAAACCCATTTGTCTCTTGAGTACCAGCTTAATTCAGCGACTTTATGCGCTTTTTTTAAGCGGCTTAAAACTGCGACCCTTACGTTGGCTGGCGCACAGACGGGGGCTCGGTCCGCGACTAGGTTCACGTTAAGACCTACTCCGGGGTCGCCGACGAGTGGATTAACCATACAACAAAGGTGACAGACTATGGTAGCTGCAGCCAAAAAAAACACCGCTGACAAAAGTGAAACAAAATCTGCCAAAGCCACTGAGGCTACGGCGCTCCTGCGGGCGGATCACAAACTGGTGGACGAATTATTCGCTCAGTACGAGAAGTCGCGCAGCCTCACCAAGAAAAAGGAATTGGTGGCGCAAATTTGCCTGGAACTGACCGTGCACGCACAAATCGAGGAGGAAATTTTTTACCCCGAAGTTAAGCAAGTACTCAAGGACCACGATCTGGTTCCCGAAGCCGTCGTCGAACACGCGACCTTGAAAAATCTGATTCAACAACTGCAAACGGAAAACTTGGAAGATGACACTGAGCAATACGATGCCAAGGTAAAGGTGCTTAGCGAATACGTTAAACATCACGTGAAGGAAGAGCAAAGCGAGATTTTTCCGAAGGTCCGGGAGAGCAAACTCGACTTGCAACAATTGGGCGAACAGTTGCTTCAGCGCAAAGAAGAACTCAAGTCCGAACGACTTTAATAAACTGTTACTGCGGGCCGGCGCCGCCACCCCGCAGTAAAAATCCACCCGCATTCGAAATGCAGGAGTCAGACTATGAGAAGCACGCAACTGATAAGCAAATGGGCGAATAAAAACCGCCATTGGACGTTGGGCACCTTGGGGAATGGCACTTGGATGAGTAACGGCAAATGGTTGACCACTGGCAACCTGCTCGGCCGGAAATACACGGTGTTTGGCTATAGTGTCGGCCGTCGCAGCAGCTGGCTGAGTCAGCGGAATCTGCTGATCGCCGGCGCCGCGATCGCCGCGTTGGGTGTGGCGGGCACGGCCTACGTCGCCCTATCGCGCCGCTTGAATCCGGGTGCCGCTGCATTTATCGAGGATGCCTCGATGAAAGGGCTGGCCGAGATCGAGGCGGCGAAGCTCGCGCTGCAAAAATCCCTCTCCAGCAACGTCAAAGCGTTTGCCCAGCAGATGATTGACGACCATACCAGCATCAACCGAGAGCTGCGTGCAATCGCGCTGCGGAAGAATTTGCCCTTGGCTGATGAGGTAACGCTGCTCGATAAGGCGAAAGCTTTCGCGCTCCAGCATAAAGCGGGACAAAGCTTTGATCGGGCCTATGCCGAATTTCAGGTCGCGTCGCACAAAGCTGCCATACGCCTGTTTCGTCGGGCCGCAAAAAGCGATGACATTGAGGTGCGACAGTTCGCCGCTATCACTCTGTCCAAGCTGCAGCATCATTTACAAATGGCTCAGGATCTAACGAAGACGGTTTGCGGACGCGGTAAATCGGCCCGGTCACTGCTCCAAAATACAGCAGGTGACGGGTTACAGTCGACCAGCGGCGTCAGCGATGTTTCGGCGCCGCGCGCGAGTGCCGCCCTGTCAGGCGCACGCGAGCAGCCGGGCTCGCCTTCGCTCCATAGTTAAGGCCAAGCGGCCGCCTCTCTGAGGCGGCCGCCGCCTACAAATTTTCGGCACATTGCAGGCCGGTAATGTTGGGCACGCAACAGAGGCGCAGCCATCAGAGTGTTAAAAAGTTGGGCACTCCATAAAACCTAAAACAGGCAGAAAGATTGTTTCGAGGAATTGATTATGAACACGCGTTTGAATGAACACGAGCTGCGCCAACTGGCTTACCGTATTTGGGAATCCGAAGGCAAGCCAGCCGGCCAGGCGGATCGGCATTGGGAAATGGCACTCGCCCAAGCGGAGGCGGGAGAAGATCAGTACGTTACCGGTGAAAGCTTCCTCGGCGACCGAATTACGCCGGCCAACGAAACGGCCATAGTAGGCGAGAACCCGGAATTTACCCGGCTGACGGAAACCGAGCTGGATACCCTGGAGGCAGAAACCCTCAGTCCGCTGCAACAGCCATTGCAGGGTAATGTGGCTGCAAAAAAAGCGGACAAGCGCAAAAAAGTCGAACCCGCTTTCGTTGCGAGCGCGGATGCGGCGATCAGTAGCAAAAAGCGACCTGGCAAGAAAAAATCGTCCGATAATCTTTTGGTCTGACTTCTGTTGCGGCGCGCTCCCGCGAGACACGCATGCTGGAGTCGGACAGCCACGGCAACCTAGCAATCGGAGACTGTTCTCATGAAAATTAGCGACATTATGACCCGCGACGTCGAAACCGTAACGCCGGATCAAACTATTTGCGAAGCTGCGTGCGCCATGGCGCGCGTGGACTGTGGTGCGATTCTTGTGCACGACGGCGACCGCCTGGTCGGCGTGGTGACCGATCGTGATATCGCCATTCGCGCCGTAGCGGAGGGCTTAGGCAGCGATACTCCCGTCAGCGAAGTGATGAGCGAGAACATTCACTACTGCTTCGAAGACGAAGATATTCAACACGTGGCCGAAAATATGGCGGACATCCAGATGCGACGCCTGCCGGTGCTCGATCGAAACAAGCGGCTGGTCGGCATAGTGTCGCTCGGCAATTTTGTCAGCTCGAGCCAGAACGCGGGAGCCACAGTGCTGCGCGGCGTGGCGCAAGCACACTAAGGCATTTTCGGTGGGGCTAACGCCGGTGAATAGGCCGTGGGCTAACGCCGGTGAGAGGCCCTGGGCTAACGCGGTGAGAGCCCGTGGGCTAAAAGCCGGTGAATCAAGGTTTTTTGGCTCCGCGGTTCCTGTCCATGCACTCTTTTTTTAAGGCGCCGGTTGGCCGAAAGTCCAATGGGTGATGCGGTAGCTATCGACGGAGCGACCTCCCTGTCAGCATGAGCGAATTTCGGATCGGCATCTCCGGCTGGCGCTACGAGCCTTGGCGTAAGCAGTTTTACCCCGAGGGGCTACTGCAGCGTAAGGAGCTCTATTTCGCCTCTCGGGCGGTGAACAGCATCGAGATCAATGGCTCGTTTTACGCCCTGCAAACGCCGGCGCGTTATCAGGACTGGCATGACGACACGCCTGACAATTTTGTCTTCAGCGTCAAAGCGCCCCGTTATATTACCCATGTGCGACGCCTGAAGAAGATCGAGCGTCCGCTCGCCCGCTTTTTCGCCTCGGGGCTGCTCAACCTACGCAAAAAGTTGGGCCCGATCCTTTGGCAATTCCCACCCAACTTCAAATTCGACAAAGAACGTTTTGAGGCATTTTTACAGCAGCTACCCGCCACCACCCACGCGGCGGCAAAACTTGCCCGGGCGCAAGAGCCGGATTTTTTGAACCCCATTAAACAGTCGCGCCGGCTGCGCCATTGCGTGGAAATCCGCAATTCCACTTTCGTCGATGCAGAATTTGTCGAGCTGCTGCGGCGGTTTAATGTCGCCCTGGTCGTTGCCGACTCCGCCGGCCGTTTCCCCTATGTGGAAGACGTGACCAGCGATTTCATTTATATGCGGCTGCACGGGGATACCGAACTCTACCGCAGCGGTTATACGGACGACGCATTGGAACGCTGGTTCGACCGGATGTTAACCTGGAGCCGCGGCAACCAGCCGGCCGATGCTTCGCTTATAGCCAAAAAAGGCGCACGCAAAAAATCCGAACCGCGAGATATCTTCTGTTATTTCGATAACACCGACAAACTCTGGGCCCCCTACGATGCGCGCAAAATCTTGGGGAAATTGGGACTGCTCGAAGGCTTGCCGGCCGAGCCCGGAAAATTGCTGGAGGAAGAGGGATAGCGGGTGAGCACCGTTTCCGCATCCACCCTGCCCCTCCATTTAACCGGAGAGGGAGGGTGGTTCTCCACGCTTAACATCCGCAATTCGATTTTGCCGGTCGACACCAAGCGGCATCTCAAACCAGCGGTGGATCGGTTTCACGCAGATAATAACGGTGGCTCGCCAAAGCCAACTTGAAGGTGGCGAAAGCCGCATCCCATGCTCCCGTTCCCGCCAGGATTATGGCCGCGTCCGCCGAGCCGTCCGGCAGGGTGGTGGGCACGCCAGCGGCGACCAATAGGTCCGCGCCGCGGCCGAACACCAGCATTGCCTTGTTATGCCGGTATTGCAGACGGACGAATTCCAGCGCATGGGCGTTGCTTGCCAGCTTGCGGCTCGACTCACCAGCGTCGGCAATGACGATCGCGTCGTAGAGCACCGACGGACCTGCATCCAGCGTGATTTCCACGTTGAGCGCGCCGCCGGTGCAGGTGGGAACTTGGCCAAGGCGGGCGCCGACGAGACGCGGCACCGCGCCTTCCTGCAGCAGGGCCGCGTAAATTCCTTCCACCGAATCCGCCTCCACCCCTTCGCTGATGACGATCGCGACGGTGCGAGTCCTAATGCCTGTTTCCCCCGGGCGCGCCAATAGCGAGAGCGCGGGCGAAGGGGGATAAGTCGGCGTCGGTCGGCTGGTTGCCAATGGCAGCGCGGGCGGCACCGGCAAACCGAGGCCGTCGGCTACAGCGCCGGCGAGCACCGGGTGCACATTGGCCAGCAGGGCCAATACCCGCTGACGCACCGCGGGCACCTGCACTCGGGTCAGCTCAAACCGAAACGCGTTAATAATATGCGCCTGTTCGACCGCCGTCTGACTGTTCCAGAACAGCGTCGCCTGAGAGTAATGGTCGGCGAAAAGCTCCGGTTTGCCGCGCACCTTGTCCTCGGCGATTCGCTCGGGAAAACTGGTGAAGCCGGTGACGCCAGCCTGGAAAGGACAGCCGCCGGCCAAGGAGTTGGGTTCGTAATTCACCCGGCCGCGATTGATTGCCTGTCGATGCAAACCATCGCGCTGGTTGTTGTGGATTTGGGCTACGGGGGCATTGATGGGGATTTCATGAAAATTCGGTCCGCCCAGTCGGGTGAGCTGCGTATCCACATAGGAGTGAATACGGCCCTGCAACAGCGGGTCATTGGTAAAATCGAGGCCGGGAATGATATGCGCGGTGCAAAATGCTACCTGTTCGGTCTCGGCAAANNATAGGTGGTGATGAAGCCGCCGAGCGGCGGTCCGATCACGGGACCGATCAGGGCAGGGACCGTCACCCAGGCCATGGCGTTGACCAGCGCGCTCTTGTCGACGGAACGCAGCAGCACCAGTCGGCCGACCGGCGTCACGGGCACCAATTCCTCAGGGACGATTTTGGTGGGATCGAGGATATCGAAAGGGAAAGTCGCGGCCTCTTGTTCGGTAAAGATCTGCAGGCCGAGCTCGTATTCCGGAAAATTGCCGGCTTCTATGGCTTCCCAAAGATCGCGCCGGTGAAAATCCGGGTCCGCGCCGCCGAGCTTGACCGCTTCGTCCCACACCAGCGAATGAGTACCCGCCAGAGGGCTCCAGTGAAATTTGCAAAACACGGATTCGCCGGCGGCGTTGATCAAACGAAAGGTGTGCACGCCGAAACCTTGCATAGTCCTATAGCTGCGCGGAATCGCGCGGTCGGACATTACCCAGAGCAGCATATGCGCCGACTCCGGCGAAAGGGAAACAAAGTCCCAGAAAGTGTCGTGCGCGCTCGAAGCCTGCGGCATCGCGTGGTGCGGCTCGGGTTTAACCGCGTGGACCAGGTCCGGGAACTTCATGGCGTCCTGAATAAAGAACACGGGAATATTGTTACCGACTAAATCCCAGTTGCCCTGCTCGGTGTAAAACTTCACGGCGAAACCGCGCACGTCCCGCGCTGTATCCATGGAGCCCCGCTCGCCCACGACTGTCGAAAAGCGCACAAAAACTGGGGTGCGTTTGCCGGCTTCGGCAAAGGGCGCGGCCGCCGTGTAATGCGCCAGCGACTGATAGGCTTCGAAATAGCCGTGCGCTGCGGACCCGCGCGCGTGCACTACCCGCTCAGGAATGCGTTCGTGATCGAAGTGCGTCAGTTTTTCCCGCAGAATAAAATCTTCCAGCGCGGTGGGTCCGCGCAGGCCGATCTTCAGGGAGTGTTGATTGTCGGCTACGGGCACGCCCTGGTTGGTGGTCAGGGGCTGGTTGCTGCTGTCGACCCGCACTCGGTCCAGAGGCGCCACAGTCGGATTGAGGCCGGGCATGGGGTTGCCCGCGCCAACCTTTGCGGAGGCATTGATTTCCGTCGCCGTGCTGCCGGTCACCTCGTCCCCCGGCGGAGTGGTTGAAGCGCCCATGGCGGGTGTGCGCGCCGCATCGCCGTACTCACCCGCTTTGTTAGGATTGTAGGGGGTGCTCGCGGCCAGTTGCTGCTCGCCGGCTTTTTTATCGAGCAAGCGTTTACTGACCGGGTCTGCACTGCCGACGGATTGGGGCGGTGGAGCGGTCGAAGGGCCGGCCACGGTGCTCAAGATCGAACCCGCGCCTTCCACTTTGTCGAATTTGTTTGAACTCATCGTGTTCACCTTGTCAGCCTTAGTGGTAGAGCAGTGTGGAACCGAGCATCCTTCGGTTCCGTACGTTATCGAACCGTTTTCGCCGCGTACCCTTATAGTGTTAAAAAAACGTGTTAAACGAGACACAACCGTGCCAGTGAATCCGGATTGCCATAAAATGCAGCGGGGTGTATAAGAAGTCCCCTCTCCGCCAGCAAGGGAATCCTCATGTTCAAAGCCCCTCCCCACCCCTATTTAATCGCTTCCGACCGCGCCTTCGATCCCGCCGCGTTGCCGACGGAACCGCCCCGCGATGTACCGGAGAAAAAAGCGCTGAAAAAAGCTCTGGCCGAGCAGGTGGAGAAACTGAGCGAGTTGCAGGAAATTCTTTATGCGCACGACTACCATTCCATTTTATTGATCTTTCAGGCCATGGACGCGGCGGGTAAGGACAGCACCATCCGCGCGGTATTGAGCGGCGTCAACCCGGCCGGCTGCCAAGTTTTTTCTTTCAAACAGCCCAACAGTACCGAGCTGGACCACGATTTTTTATGGCGCACCGCCGTGAGCCTGCCGGAGCGCGGGCGCATAGGCGTTTTCAACCGCAGTTATTACGAAGAAGTTCTGGTGGTGCGGGTGCATCCGGAATATCTGCGCCATCAGCGACTGGATCCGCCGGTCGATCTCGACGAACTTTGGCAGCAGCGTTTCGAGTCCATCGCCAGCCATGAGAAGCACCTTGCGCAAAATGGCACAGTGGTTTTGAAATTCTGGTTAAACGTGTCCAAAGAAGAACAGCGCAACCGTTTTCTCAAGCGGCTAAATGAACCGGAAAAAAACTGGAAATTTGCCGCGGGTGATATTCAGGAGCGGGCGCACTGGGACGATTATATGCACGCGTACCGGGAAGCCTTGCAGGCAACCAGCAAACCCTGGGCGCCCTGGTATGCGATTCCCGCGGACAACAAAGCCTTCATGCAACTGGAAGTGGCGAAAATCATTGTCAGCAGTTTGGAGCGGCTGGATCTTCATTATCCAAAATTGGATGCCGCGGCGCGGGAGCGTTTCGACGAATATAGGCGCATGTTGACCGCGGATACCTGAGCCCGCGGCCAAGTCGCCGCGGCAGCTTCATTTTAGCTGGACGACCACCACCGACTTGGGCGGAAGATCAAGCGTCAGCCCCCCTGTCTTCGTTGCGGTCGGTCGTTTCTGCTCAACCCGGAAATCCACCGGCTGAACGGCCTGGGGCCGGGCAAAATCATTGTGCGCATCCATGGTTTTTGCCGTCAGCAGCTTGCCCACCGCTGAGTGCCGGGACCCCGGGGCACTGATTTCGACCTTTTGGTTTTCCGCCGGATGAGTATTGGTCAGCGCGAGCCACAGAGAAGCGTCATTCGCTCGGGCAGCCGACGCGCTTAGGCGCGGGATCGTGTGCCCGCCGTGGCGATATTCGTTGTATCCCTGCACCGCGACTGGCAGGGCACGGGCACCCTGAAAAGGAATATACATTTGGTACAGGTGATAAGTCGGGGTCAGCACCATTTTCTCTTGCTGGGTAAGAATCATCGCTTGCAGCACATTGACCATCTGCGCGATGTTAGTCATTTTCACCCGCTCGGCGTAGCGATGAAAAATGTTCAAATTGAGGCTGGCAACCAGCGCGTCCCGCAAGGTATTTTGCTGGTATAAAAAGCCTGGATTGTCGCCCTCTTCCGCGTCGTACCAGGTGCCCCACTCATCTACAAAAAACCCGATTTCCTTACTCGGGTCATGCTTGTCCATGATCGCCGTGTTGGCAGCGATAAAGGCCTCGATCCGCAGCGTGTTGGCGAAGGTGGATATCCACTCTTCCTCACTGAAGGCAGTCGCCCGCCCGTGCTTTTTCCAGTCACCCGTTGGCAGGGTGTAATAATGATGGCTAATGGCGTCCATGCGCATGCCAAACGTTTTGGGCACCTGCTCCATCAAAGTTTGGGTCCATTCGATTTGGTCGGTATGGCCGCCGCTGGCGATCAACACCGGCCGATTGTCCGCGGGGGTTTTTAAAAAGGTCGCGTAGTGCTTGTAAAGATCCGCGTAATATTGCGGCCGCATGGTGCCCCCGCAACCCCAAGATTCATTGCCAACCGCAAAATAATGTACCCTCCAGGGCTTTTCCCGCCCGTTCTGCCGGCGCAGATTCGCGAGGGTGGAGTCACTGTCGGAGGTCATATATTCCAGCCACTCCGCCATCTCGCGCGGAGTGCCCGTGCCGAGGTTGCCGTTGATATAAACTTCAGCACCGAGCGCTTCGGCGAGCATAAAAAATTCGTGGGTGCCGAACCCATTGTCATCGATGACCCCACCCCAAGAAGTATTGACCGTTTTCTTGCGCTTATCCCGCGGACCTATTCCGTCTTGCCAATGGTATTCGTCCGCAAAACACCCGCCCGGCCACCGGAGCAATGGCACCCGCAATTCCTTGAGTGCGTTGAGCACGTCCAAGCGCAACCCATTCCTGTGCGGGATGCGCGAATGTTCCCCGACCCAGATACCTTCATATATGCCCCTGCCCAGGTGCTCCATAAATTGGCCGTAGATATTCCGGTGTATTTCCACGCCGGGGGCTTCCGTACCGAGTTCCACGCGCAGAGCGGGCGCATTCTCGGCCACGGCAATTGCGCTCGCGATCCAGAGCCAGCAGAGGAAAATAAGCCGCCCAGGTGCAAACGGGTGGGCAAAGCCACTTTTCGCCGATAAGAATAGGATTGACATAGGCTCTCTCGTTAGCAGGTGTGTTGGCGATAAACCGCAGCGAAGGCGGGGTATTCTAGCGGGTTGCGAAAAGTGAGAGTACAGGCCCGCCAGCGCACCATAGCCGGTGGGTCATAAACGGGTCAAGGGATGAGGGCACGACGCGTCCCGACCGCGGTCGCGTCGGCCCTGATTTGGGGCTAAGAATGAAAGCCGCTGGCCTGGTGTTTGCACTCTTGAGGCCGTGCAGCCGCGTGACTCCGCCGCTGCGAAACATTCGAATCTTGCAAACCTTGCAAATCATGCAAGCCTTTAATTGGGGGGGGCCTATGAGCGTCGAAAGCGAACTGGCTAAGTTTTGCCTGCGGATGCAAAATCTGAAATGGATTTTCTCCAGCGAATTCACGCTGCAACACTATGTAAAATGGTTGCGACCCATAAAAGAGCGGTCGCCGGAAATATTTCTATCGCCGCGTTTTGCCGCGCACTTGAAGACTCTTGAGGGGTTTCCAGTGTATTGCATTCAGCCGCGCGACGCCGCGTTTCGGCCGGCGAACACAGGGAAAAAGAACGTGTTATTTTTACACGGCGGTGCGTTTATCGGCGTTATGAAAGGTGTTCATTGGGCACTTGTCAACCGTTTGATGAAAGCCCTACCTTGTCGGGTAACGGTGCCTCTCTACGGTTTGGCTCCCACGTACAATTACCGCGATGCGCTGCGCCTGCTTGAGGCGACTTACCGAGAAATCCTGGCAACTGAGGACCCCGCTGATG
>DJFO01000317.1 GCA_002432555.1 Marinagarivorans sp. UBA5870 | reverse complement strand
AAAATTATCGACGTGGGTCAATCGCCATACATTGTTTGCCTCTGGCCGAGAAAAGTAGGTGCGCCAGACTTTGTCCGTTGGCAGATACACTGCCAGGTCCATGCGCCCGTCGGCATTGAAATCGATTGGCTGTAATTGTGGCGTTCCTCGGCCCCCGGGGAGACTCGGGTCGCCAGGTAACCCTCCAACGGATTCTCTAGCGGAAAATCCAGTTGCCATTTGCACCNNAGCGTATAGAGATTAAATACGGATACGCCGCCACCCGAATAGGATTCCATTACCAAAAGATCGGAGAGGCCATCGCCATTGATGTCCGCCTCCTGGTGGGAAGAATAACCGTAACCGTTAGCAGTGCCGGTAAGTCCCACATTATTGACCGACCAAACCGTAGAGGGTGGGTTACCCAACACCAGTCGCTCAGTTGGGTAGCCCGATTTCGCGAAGCCGCCGGTAGCGGTCTGAAAAATATCGCCGGTAAAGTCGTTGACCTTACCATTGCCGCGACTCGCGGCGCCCGCGGAAGCAAACCCCCACTCTAGGCGCAAGGGCCGGGAGCACTGGTCGCCTAAGCAACTCTTGATACTGGTCACTCGATCCAGTTTATCCGCGCCGGTTTTGTAAACACCGGTGTTGTAAGCAATGCGGTATTCGCGGACCAGACTGCCTTTATCGCTGATGCTGATGGATGTCAGCAAGCTGTTGTCCGCAAACCGGCTACCGGATACCCAGTAAATGTCCTTTTTCTTACGAGGGAGATAGTTAAACGTCACCACCACATCCGCGGCGGAAGTTAAACCGAAACCATAGGCTACCGATTTGAGTCGGTGGTAATCGCCGCTCTCCTCATAGGAATAGACAATTCTGTTGCCTACGCCGGCTGGAAATTCGGGCAGCTGGTTGCGCACGCTGTCTTGAAATTCGGCGAGGTTCCAGTTCATTACCCGATTTTCCTGCGGCACGCCCGATTCATCGCGGCCGCGATGTTCCGCCGCATGAGTTGCGCTGCCGCCGAAGGTACTGGTGCTGCCATCCTTAGCGGTCACGGTGAAATAATCGGGGTGTCCAGCAGTACCGCCGATGCTGGTCACGATCACGCCGTTGTCGATTTCCGGCTTATATACCGCGCCCACCGCGCCGTAGCTGCTGCCAGAGGTTAACAACAATCGTTGACCGTCGAGACAGAACCGATCATTGGTATTGAATTGAATGGGTGCGACCGTCCCGTCAGTCTGCAACGTTTGGCGGCAACGAGCGATACTACCTCCCGCGGCGAGCGACCAGCCGAGACCCATATTGCCGACGCCGCTTTGACTGGAATAATTCAGGGAAAGCTCGGGCACTACGCCCGCTGTGCCGGCAGGCAGCAATATAGGGACCGAGTATGTGGCAGCCCCCGCCTCGTTCACTCGAAATTCACCGCCTAAACTACTGAGGGTATCAATTTCCGCCAATTCCGCTGCCGTTGCGGTGGGCGATGGCAGAGTGGCAGTTTCAGGTGTGGCAATGCTCTGGTTGGTGGCAAGACCTGCGCCTTCGGTGGAGGCGACTTGCTGCAGGCTCGCCAAGGTTCGTCCAACGCCGTTGACCTGGATCTGGCCGCTAGTGATCTGCGGTGACGCACCGGCGAGATTATTGGTGAAATAAGGCGTCTGACTTGCGGCCTGTCCTGGTTTCCGCGTCTGGCCTGTGCTGAGAATTTCCAATAATACCTGCGGCAGGTGCGTGCCTTCAGTGCCGCTGATCAACAAACTGCTGACCGCGCCGGTTTCGCCCAACACCAATATATCCGGATTGCCATCGCTGTTCATGTCGCCGATCACAAAGTGTGTACCGGCCTGTGCGAGACCGCAGGTACCGCAGCCTGCCACGGCTGCATCGGTCATATCCCATTCCAACGCGGCGTCATAGCTTCCGTCGGAGTTCCCGAAATAGGCAAACCCAGTGGGCGGCTGAAGCACTATAGGNNCTATAGGGATAGCAGGAGACTCATGCAGGATAATGATCAGCGGCTTTCCGTGGAAATAAATGTCGCGGTTGCCATCCCCGTCGAAGTCCCCGTAATAAATCGCATAGCGGGAAAAATTGACCGGCGTAGTGTTACTGACCTGCGGCGGTCCGCTCACGGGCGCAACTGCACTTAGACTTGTCACGGCATAACCCTGTGCGCCTCCGGAATCCGTCGCGACGGCGATCAGGTAATAGTGCCCGGCTTGCGCCGGAGTAAAGTTATACCGGTAATAACCGCTGCTCGGCGCCGTAGCAGTAAAGACTTTTTTTGCTGGATCGATCAACTGGCCCGGCTGGGTCGTGAGGTAAAAATCGACTGTATTGATTTGGGTGGAACTGTTGGGTATTCCCGCCGTGGTTAGATCGCCCGCCTGCACCAGCACGGAAGTAGTGGTACCGACTGTTATGGGCAGGTTACTGGAAGGCCCTGCAAAGCTCACCATCGGCGCCAGGTTGGGCAGATTAAGTGCTTCTACTGTAAACGGTGCAGATTCAACCCACTGACCGCAAGCCTTTACTGCGGGTACACCTTGCGCCGACGATTCAAATTTGCATCCGCGCATTTGATAGATATAGCGGGCGGTCTGGGTGAGATACACTGAAGCAGAACCAGAGGGTGCTATACCTGTGTGAGTGGAAGTTGTGAAATAGATGGGTACTTGAACCGTGGGTAAACCGTCCATGCCCGGGGCAACTGTGACTGCGCNNAAATTCGGCGAAGCTCCAGCCGGTCGCGCTCCAATCCAACTGAACCTTGCCAAACTGATTAAGGGCGACGGCTTTGACCTGCACGCCCGCAGCAGCTGAAGTAGTAGGTGTCGATGTCGTAAACTCTGCGGCCGCCTGGGACGCGATGGTGACGGAACTGCTTTGCACCACCGCGCCATTATAAGTACCGCCATAATAAGACTGATTAGCACCGCAGCGAAGGGTCAAGCTGCCGCCCATTGCGGCCATTGGGAAGATCTGGCATTCCGTCAATCGAAAAACATAGTTTCCGTTTGTCGGCAGCGCCACGCTGCCCGCACCGGGTGCAGCTATTCCACCGTACTGTTGATACGCGATTGTAGCGCCGTCCGGAAAAACGCCGGTCCACGCTGTCTGGTCGGAACGTTTGTAGGAAATTACCACCGCGCTGGTGGATGATGTCCAGCTCAGGTTGGCCTTTAATCCCTCAACCGAATTCACCGTAATCTGCGCAGTCTGAGCCCAGCCCGTCAAACACCAAAAGCACAAAACCAGGAGTGCGCCGAATTTTCTTATTAATTGCATCGTTTAGTCCTTCGGAAAAGTTGCTGCAGGCCAACAAAGGGCGTACGCCGCAGACGCAGCGCATTCGGTTCAAAACATAATTCTTAAAATCGAGACGTGAGTCGCCGCGCGCACTTAGTAATAAAGCGCGGTAGGCTCTTGCTGATCTAGCTTATTTATGCGGTGGAAAGCATCCGCGGAATATGGGAATCCCTTGGAGGGAATGCTTTACGACGAAATCGAGCTCCATAAAATCTCCGTGATATGCGGGCCGTTCCTTGAACGGGTTGTGTGCCCCCGAAAGGTAGGAGCTCAACGTGAACAGGATGTTGATTACTGTGCCAGTATAATAATTGGCCAGAATTTGAGCAACGATGAAGGCCAAATTATTTTGATCGGAAATTGCGCCTAGACCCCTAGCATCGGATATAAGGCGCATGCTGTTTAAACGGAGCCAAACATAACATACTCGAGCGCAGTTGGTCGTGACCTACTGAAAAAATTCGCCCGGTCCTACACCAAACACAACCACCCTTCCAAATCCTCCTCACTCCACCG
>DJFO01000283.1:12129-15503 GCA_002432555.1 Marinagarivorans sp. UBA5870 | reverse complement strand
GGCTGATCCTGGCGGTGGGTGGCTCCGGCGTGCAGATTTTCGACCCGCGCACCGGTGAATTCACCAATTACAACCCGCGCGACGCCGGCAATCCCAGCGGCATCCGCAGCGACTACATCAACGATATTTTGCCGACCACCAACGGCGATTATTGGGTTGCCGGTTATCGCGGAATCGAGCTTTTCTCGCCCGCGAAGGGCACTTTCCGCACGCCGGCGATTGCCATCACCGACGGCATCAACGATTTGCACATGGATCCGAACGGTCTGTTGTGGATCGCCACCATTCGCGGGATGATCCGCTTCAACCCGGTCAGTTTGGACTCGGTGAAATATTCCACCAAAGACGGGCTGTCGGACGATTTTGTCGTGGGCATCGAACAGGATGACGACGGTTACCTGTGGCTCACCACGCGCAATGGCCTCGACCGCTTTGACCCGATCAGCAAAGAGGTTACCAGCTTCGACCTGGACGACGGCCTCGCCGGTGTGCAATTCAATCGGTTCAGCCACTTGAAAACGCGGGCCGGGCTTTTGTATGTTGGCACCAATGACGGTTTCAGCTTTTTCGATCCGCGCCACATCCCGCGCAACGAATACGCCCCCCAGCTGCACATTACCGGCCTCGAAATAAACCACCAGCTGCAAACCCCGCGTTATTCGCCGTGGCTCAAGCAGGTCATCGACCGCACCGAAAAAATTGTTTTGCCCAACACCGCCGACGACATTCGCCTGCATTTCACCGCGACCAATTTGATTTCGCCGGCAAAAAATCTCTACCGCTATCGCCTGTTGGGGCAGAACGACGAATGGTTGACCGTCAACAGCTACCAGCGCAGTGCCCAGTACAGCAATCTGCCGGCCGGCAAATACGAATTTCAGCTGATCGCCGCCAACAACGACGGTGTCTGGACCGGCTCGGCCAAGCGGCTGGCCATTACCATTTTGCCGGCATGGTGGCAGACCTGGTGGGCCTACACACTCTATGGCGCGGTCTTGGTGGCGGTGATTTACGGCTTTAGCGTCTGGCGGCTTTATCTGATCAACCGGCGCCGCCAAGAATTGGAAATTCTGGTGAACGAGCAAACCGCCAAATTAAAAGCGGCGAACCGCTCGATCAACCAGCTGAATTCCGAACTGGAACAACGCGTGGCCCAACGCACCCAGGAGCTTTCCGCGGAAATCGAAGAGCGCAAGGAATCGGAGGCGAAAGCCCGCCACATCGCCTACCACGACGCCCTCTCCGGAGTTTACAACCGCGCATGGTTGCTGCAGCACCTGGGTACGCTCTTGCAACAAATTGCCGGTCGCGACGACCGTTTCGCCCTGCTCTTTATCGGCGGCGACCGGTTCCGCAAAATCAATGATACTTACGGCCACCGCCTGGGCGATCAGCTGCTGATGACCGCCGCGGGCAAACTGACCATGTTGTGCGAAGGCCTCGGCCACGTGGTGCGCCTGGGCAGCGACGAATTTACCGTGGTGGTCGATCGCGTGGACAATCCGTCTCAGGTGGCGACCCTGGCGGAAAATATCGCGGCGACCCTGAAAGAACCCGTGGTGATCGAACAGGTTCGGCTGAGCTTCAGCGTCAGCGTTGGATACGTAATTGCGGATCAGCAATATTCCGAACCCGCGCAGGTCCTGCGCAGCGCCAACATCGCCATGCAGCGGGCAAAGGATCGCGGCCGAGGCGTATCGCAGGAATTCGATGCGGAAATTCTGCGGCGCACCCTGGAGCGGGCGACCTTGGAAACCGATTTGAAAGTGGCCTTGGAACGCCAGCAGCTGAGCGTGGTGTTTCAGCCGATCGTGCGCACCCAGTCCGTCACGGTCACCGGCTTTGAAATCCTCAGCCGGTGGCGCCATCCGGAACGCGGCATGGTGCCGCCGGATGTTTTTATCGCTATGGCGGAATCCCTTGGGCTGATTTTCGATATTGGTATTTGGGTATTGGAACAGGCGTGCCGGCAATTGCAGCAATGGTCGACGGAATTCGGTGCCGAGCAGCTGCCGATCATCGCGGTCAACCTGTCGCCTCTGCAACTGGAGCGGGTGGATTTTCTTGAGCGGCTGGACGAGGTGATGGTGCGAACCGGCGTCGACCCGAAAAACATCGAATTCGAAATTACCGAATCCGCCCTGCTGCGCAATACCGACACCGTCAACAACGTGCTGGACGCGCTGCGCGAGCGCGGCATCAATCTGGCGATCGATGATTTCGGCACCGGTTATTCGTCCCTGAGTTACCTCGACAAACTGCCGGTGCAGGTACTGAAAATCGATCGGTCCTTCGTCAAGGCGTTGACCGAAACCCAAAAAGACAATCACAGTGCCCGCGAAATCGTGCGTGCAACCATTTCTCTCGCCCACAACTTGAATATGCGCGTGGTGGCCGAAGGTATAGAAACCGACGAACAACTCGCCATTTTGCAGTCCTACGACTGCGACTACGGCCAGGGCTATCTGATTGCGCGACCTATGGCGAGCGAGGACGCGACGGCCTTCTTGAGCAAATCGCTGAAGGGCTAGCACGCTTATAACGGATTTGTCGATATCGCGGACGGCAGCGGAACGGCGCTCAGAAAGAGCAAAACCCGAATTTGCGACGGAGTTCCGGCCGTCCGACGGCCCGATTTATATTACAATCCGACCCTGGAGATAGCTTTGGTGCTATTTCCCCCGCGGGCGGCTGCTTGTGTATTTCCAACCACCCCGCCGTTTCGAACCCCTTGTACCGAGCCGGTCCGCTGACGACTGGAACAATAATAATGACTATGAGCAGTGAAGACGTTGTAATCGAGGCGCCGGCGCACTCCGGCGAAATCCGCACCGGCCCGCGAGCGATGGACAATTTGTCGATTGATTGCGCCGTCTTTAGTTTGCACGCGGGACGCCTTAAGGTGTTGCTGGTGAAATACGATTGCGGCCCCTACCGGGATTACTGGGCGCTGCCCGGTGGTTGGCTGGACGCCGCCGAAGGGATAGACGAATCCGCCGCGCGGCACCTGCGGGATCTGACCGGTTTGGATCAGATTTATTTGGAACAATTGCGAGCTTTCGGCGCCGTCGACCGTGTACCCGACGGCCGCGTGATCACCATCGCCTATTACGCGCTGGTGCGCTCCGACGCCTATGAATTAGCGGCCGGCAATACCGCCGCAGAGGTTCGCTGGCACGATGTGACGGATCCGATTCCGATGATTTTCGACCATCGAACAATTCTCGACTGCGCCCTCGACCGCCTGCGCCACATGATTCGCCACGAGCCGGTCGGTTTCAACCTGCTACCGCACAAATTCACCCTGCTCAAGTTGCAGGAATTGTACGAAGCCATTTTGAACACCAAGTTGGATAAACCCAATTTCCGCCGCA
>DJFO01000283.1:0-12104 GCA_002432555.1 Marinagarivorans sp. UBA5870 | reverse complement strand
CCCTACGCGGGCCCGCCCTCTCCCGCGCGCCTACCTCCCCCGCAGCAACTCCCCCACCGCGTTGTACCAGTTGTCCGCCACTTTGGGATGGCCGACGTTGTCCGTGGGATGCACGCCGTCGCTGGTGTCGGCGATGCTGAAATTCGTCCACAGGTCCGCGACTATAATCGGCGACTCCGGCCGATTCAGACCCTGCGCCCAGGCGGGCACCGCCTTGACCAAATCCTCCACTTGGCGATAAACCGCTTGATTGCCGTCGGGCAGCATTTTGGGAATCTGCGCGACCGCAATCACCATACTGGGGTTATGCGCCCGCATCTGCTCCACCAGGGTCGTATAGGAACGCAAAATCGCCGCCGTGCCCGGCACACCCCAGGCGTCGTTGGTGCCCAAGGTCATCATCACCATGTCCGGTTTATTACGTTCGAGCAAAGTACGCAGACCTGCTTCCTGACCGGAGCAGTTGTTGGTGTAAGTGAGATTTGTGAAGTTTTGCGCGGTGGCGCAGCTGTGGCCCTCGTGCAAGATGCCGCCGCCACAGTCGTCGCGCCGGCTGCCGACAAATTCGTAACTGGTGATTCCGTTGGCCATCAATTTTGCGTTAAAAAGTTTTTTCCAACAGCCGGAGCCGCCGGTCAGGGAATCACCCAACAACATAATGCGCGGCCGGGTGACCGACGGCGGGAAGAGGCCGGCTCGGTTAACCGTGAGGTCGCGTGCGGCGGAGGCCATTTCGCCGTTGTCCGCCATCACCGTCAGAGAAACCTTGTGACCGCCCGCCACCGCTGGCTTATAACGCACGGACTCCCCGGTGGCGGTCCAGAGCGGTCCGGAGGGTGGCGTGACGGACCATTGGAATGCGACCAGAGAACCATCCGGGTCGAAGGATTTCGACCCATCCAACACCGCCTCGGCGTTCACGGTGACCGCAGCGGGCGTTATGGTGAAATCCGCCACCGGGCGTCCGTCGTATGCGCCGGAGCTGCTCGAGCTGGATGAGCTGCTTGAGCTGNNGCTTGAGCTGCTTGAGCTGCTTGAACTGCTCGAGCTACTCGAACTGCTTGAACTGCTCGAGCTGGATGAACTGCTCGAGCTGCTCGAACTACTTGAGCTGGATGAGCTCGACGAGCTGGTCGACCCACCGGGGCCACCGCAGGCAGCGAGAAAAAAACAAATTAGAAAGGCCAGGGCCAAACGCCGGGTGCCGCTGTTATGCAGATTCATGCGAGATCTCGTTATGCTTGTTATGGATCCGGTCAACCGTTATGAAACCGGTTTCACACTATTGTATTGGGAAGCCGGCCTTCCCGTAAGCGACCAGTATCACAGAGTCGCAACTATGGATTATTATGCCGCGTCGGGTTGACCAGGACGCGGCCACGACGCTCTCAGCTGTAAGCGCGGCTTTGCCGAACGGCCTGTAAGTGTGGTTCTGCCGCGGAGCCCCATGCTGCAGGTTTCCGGCCATATAAAACCGATAACTGCGAGTCCGCCCATGACCTTGGTCAGCGTCTTTCTGATACTGTTCCTGTTCAGCGCTACCACTATCACCTACGTGTACTCAAAACGAGGCACAGTCCGCTACGCCAGTTTCAGCGAATACCTCCGCAAGGGCTGGCCGCTGTTTTCTCCGCTGAATTGTTTGCTTTACCTGTTCACGGAAAAACGCGCCGCTCACCCGATTATGAATCTGCGCGATTTTCCCGAACTCAAGGAAATAGAACGGCACTGGCAAACCATCCGCGACGAAGCCATGGCGCTCCACCGGGGACAGTGTTTCGAAAATTTGAACCGCCCTGGGCAGGCGGCTCATTACGACGTGGGTTTCCACACCTTTTATAAATACGGTTGGCGGAAATTCTATTTGAAGTGGTACGGCTGCCAACACCGCTCGGCATTGCGGCTCTGCCCCAAGACCGTGGAAATCCTCAAGGGAATCCGCTGTGTCAACGGCGCCATGTTCTCCATAATGCCACCCGGCTCCCAGCTGACCCGCCACGCGGACCCGGTCGCCTGCTCACTGCGCTATCACCTGGGGTTGATGACGCCGAACTCCGACAATTGTTTTATCAACGTCGACGGCCGCACTTATGCCTGGCGCGACGGCGAAGCGCTGTTGTTCGACGAAACCTACATCCATTACGTGCGCAACGACACCCTCAGCTACCGCCTCATTCTGATGTGCGACGTGGAGCGCCCCATGAACCTGCTCGGCCGGGCGATCAATTCGGTGTACAAAATTGTTATGCGGCTCGCCGCCGTACCCAACACCAACGAAGATCCATCCGGTTTTGTCAGCACCGCCTTTCGCAAGATTACGCCGCTGATGGAGCGCGGCAGACAACTCAAAATGGTAAATTACCGGCTGTACAAGCTGATCAATCACGGCATCAATGCGGTGCTGCTGATGGCGCTGGTGGGCATGATTTACGGCGTGGTGGAATTGGTGGGATTTTTGGCCGGCTAATTGGCTGGCTTATGTTGAACGGGTAATTTGCGTTGACCAGGTAATGGGCGTCGACCAGGTAATGTGCGGTGCCTGGGGAATAAAAGTAACCGGATAAATACGCGCGCACCCGGGACGCAGCGCACGCTCCCGGGGATCCGCGGATTTTGGCGGTGGACCTCTGTTAGAGATTGATGCCGAAAATGCCTATCAGGCCAATGAGTATCAAATAAATCGCCACTATGTAATTGAGCAATTTCGGCATTACCAGAATCAGGATCCCGGCGAGCAGGGAAATCAAAGGGCCTAGGGTAAGGGTAATGTTCATGCGTCCATCCTCTGCAGTGAGCTTTCCGCCAGAATAGCCGTTCCGCTTGCAAAGTTGCGTTTGGCGGCTCACATAGCAGGACTCCCCTTGCCTCCCTTGTTGCCGGATTGCACCGGTTTCGGCCGCTATCCACTGCTATCCACCTGGTTATATTTTCCTCAAATGTCCGGCTTCGCTTAAATATTAAGCGAGTCGAACATTTTGCAGCCGCGTAGCTACGCCTTTTTCCCCCACTGTGTCTTCAAACCCACATTGTTATGCTTCGGCGGTTTGCTACCATACTTTAAGATGCGTCCAGGCACCTGAGGTAGGCATTGGAAAAAGCAGTTAACGAGGACTGATAATAAATGCGCAAAAAAATATTGGGGTCTTTAGGGTGCGGAACGGTTTCCGTGTTCACCCTTTTCCACGCAGCCGCCGTGCACTCATCTCCAGGCCCGTCGGGCTATTTAGGGGCCAGAGCCGGATTTGCCAACCACGAGCACTCGTGCGCGGATGCCGCGCTGGAGTGCGACCGCAAAGATACGGGCTACGGCCTGTTCGGCGGTTACGAATTCAACGAGCGCTTCGCCGTGGAATTTGCGGTGACGGACCTGGGCAAATCGTCCGTGGACTACCCGGAGGTGTCACTCGAGGGTGCGCTGCTCGCCGCGGATATTTCCGCAAAATATTTCATTCCCATCTGGGGCGACTCCCGTCTATACGCCAAACTCGGCGCGGCTTACTGGCGCGGCGAAATAACCGGCTGGGATGTTAAAGTCGATGGTTCAGGCGTTCGCCCCACCATTGCGGCAGGCGTCACTCTGCCATTCTCGGACCACCTGACGGCGCAACTGGAGTATCAATATTTCGACGATTTCGGCGATCGCAAACTCGGGCACACGAACCCCAATTTCCTCAGCCTCGGCATCACTTGGTATCTTGCGCCGCGCCGGGAGGCGGTCGAGTTCCTGCCGGCTGGGCCACCTGAGCCCAAGCCGAATGCGGACCTAAAACCACAACCGCAAGCGCGGCCTCAACCCGCTGCGCGGCCGCAACAGCAGTCGCAGCCCCAACAACAGCCGCAGCCACAACAACAGCCGCAGCCGCAACAGCCCCTGCTCAAAGCGCAGCCGCAGACACAATCCCCACCGCCCGCGCAGCCTCAACCACCCGCGCGAACGGAAGCCGCGCGCGAGTCCTCACCGGCGCCTATCGTCCTGGAAACCGAGACAGTTCCGGCAAAAGTGTTGGACGATCAAATTGGCCGGCCGATGTTTTTACCGAACTCCGCCGTTTTGGAAAATGCCCGGGCCCTCGAGCAAATTGCCATTCAACTCATGCGCAGTCCCGGCCTGTTGGTGCGCATAGTGGCGCACACGGATAACCGCGGTAGCGCGACGGCCAACCGCCAGTTGTCGCAGAGCCGGGCGGACACCATTGCCGAATATCTGCAGTGGCAGGGCGTGGCGCCCGAACGCATTACCGCAGTGGGTGCCGGCGGCGAGAACCCGGTCACCGACAACAGTACACCCGCCGGGCGCGCCCGCAATCGCCGTGTGGAATTTTTCTTTTCCGATAGNNGATCCGCTATGAAAACGCTGTGTTTGCTTTTTGCTCTGTTGCTGATGACCGGATGCAGTGACAGTGGCGATTTTCTTCCACAAGAGCCGCCACCCCAGGCGGTGGACCAGGAAAAGGACGGGGTGTCCGATAAAGTCGATAATTGTGTGGATCTCAGCAACCCGGACCAAACCGACGGCGACGGCGACGGCATAGGCGACGCCTGCGACCCCGATAGCGGAGTGGATTCCGACGCGGACGGCGTGGTGAACGCCCTCGATAATTGCCCCCTGGTCAGCAATCCCGATCAGGGCAACCTGGATGGGGACACCCTCGGCAACGCCTGCGATGACGATCTCGACAACGACGGCGTGGCGAACACGGCGGATAACTGTCCGGCGAACGTGAACGTCGACCAAGGCGATTTAGACAGCGATGGCCAGGGCAACGAATGCGATGGCGACCGAGATGGCGACGGCGTGGCCAACGCTGGCGACAACTGCCCGCTCGCCGTCAACGCGGACCAAGCGGAAACCGACGGTGACGGCCTGGGTGATACCTGCGATATGGACCGGGACGGCGACGGCGTGAACAACGCCGAGGACAACTGCTCCTTCGTGGCCAATGCCAACCAAAACGACCTGGACGACGACGGACTCGGTGACGGCTGCGACACCGACGTGGATGGGGACATGGTGCCCGACGCCACCGACAACTGTCCGGTAATGGCCAACAGCGACCAGGCCGACAGCGACGACGACGGGATAGGCAACGGCTGCGACGTCAATACGGACACCGATAAAGACGGCCTCGACGATGGTCGGGACAATTGCCCGCAGATGAGCAATCCGGACCAAGTGGACTTTGACGCGGACGGTGCCGGCGACGTGTGCGACGGCGATCGAGACGGCGACAGCATCGACAACGCCACCGACAACTGCCCCCTGGTGCCCAACACCGGCCAGGAGGACAAAGACAGCGATGAAGCCGGTGATGTGTGCGACACCGACCTGGACGGCGACACAGTTCCCAACGGCCAAGACAACTGCCCGACCAACGCCAACATGGACCAGGTCGACCTGGACGGCGATGGCAAGGGCGATGCCTGCGAATCCGATACCGACGGCGACGGCGTCGACAATGCCCTCGACAACTGCCCCATGATCGCGAACACCGGGCAAGCGAATGGCGATGGCGACAACCTGGGCGACGCCTGCGATCCGGATGTGGACGGCGACGGCGTGAACAACCCGGCCGATAACTGCCCCATCTCCTCCAATGCCGACCAAGCCGATACCGATAAAGACGGCGCCGGTGATATTTGCGATGCGAACACGGACACCGACAAAGACGGCGTGGACGACTCGGCGGACAACTGCCCGAGAGTCGCCAATGAAGATCAGAAAGACCAGGAAGGTGATGGCCTGGGTGATGCCTGCGACGGCGACCGCGACGGTGACGGCCTCGGCAACGACACCGACAACTGCCCCGCTCTGGCCAATGCCGACCAAGACGACCTGGACCGCGATACCCAGGGCGACGCCTGCGATACAGACCTGGACGGTGACAGCATTGCCAACGGCAGCGACAACTGTCCGCTGCAGGTCAACGTCGACCAGGCCGACCTCGATGACGACATGGTGGGCGACGCCTGCGATACCGACCGCGATGGCGACGGCGTGCTGGACACGGCGGACAACTGCCCCATCCACGCCAACACCAACCAAGTGGACACCGATAAAGACGGCAAAGGCGACGCCTGCGATACCAATACGGATACCGACGGCGACGGCGTGGGTGATACCTCCGACAACTGCGTGATGACCGCCAACGCGGACCAGAAAGACCAGGACAAGGACGGCCAGGGTGATGCCTGTGACCTGGACGTGGACGGCGACGGCGTGGTCGACACTATGGATAACTGCCCCATCCACGCCAACGCCGGCCAGACGGACGCAGACGGGGACGACCTGGGCGATGTGTGTGATCCCCTGACTGACACCGACACCGACCGCATTGCTGACAATAGGGATAACTGCCCTGCGGTTGCCAACTCCGGCCAGGAAGACCTGGATCGCGACGGTATGGGCGACAGCTGCGACAGCGACCGGGACGGGGACACAGTAGCCAACGACCAAGATAACTGTCCGCTGGTGAGCAACACCGATCAAAAAGATTCGGACATGGACAAGGCTGGCGACGCGTGTGACAGCGACTCCGACGGCGACAATATCGCCGACCAAAACGACAACTGTCCGCAAGTGCGCAACCCGCAACAAGAGGACGCGGACAAAGATGGCGAGGGTGACGCCTGTGACCTGGACCGCGACGGCGACACAGTGGCGGACGCAACGGACAACTGCCCCACCACCGCTAATAAAGATCAAGCGGACTCCGACGGTGACGGCATGGGCAACGCCTGCGACGCAGTGGAAAATATCGCCTGCGGCCCAGACGCCCTCTTCCGCCCCATGACCCAGCCGGACGTTACCGTCTCCTCCGGCGTTCGCGGCATTACTTGCGGCGGCTGCCGGGTGAACAACCCCAGCCGCATTGCCGACGATGATTTAGCCAACGCGGCCCGCATAGTGACTACGCGCGGCATAGCGGCGGAAGTTTTCGCCCGAGCCACCCACGGCGAGGCCGCCTATACCGGCGAGAGACGCGTGGCCGTGATGGTATCGTCCCCCGACGAGCCGCTCGATATTTCGCTGCTCGGCGAAGTGCGCATCGCGACGCTGGAAAATGGCTCTGTGAAAGAGTCCTTCGAACCCGGCGGCGCCGATGGATTCCAGCTCCTCACCGTCTTCAACGACCCGAGCCGGTTTTTGCTGGTGGCCAATACCGAAGCGGATTTTGATGCGGTGGAAATCAGCCAGGCGGCGGTAGGTGAAGCGCTGCGGTCGCTGGATGTGCATGCGATGTGTGTGGCGCCGGCGGGGATGTAAGTGTTTTTTCCCCTCTCCCGCGAGCGGGAGAGGGGCATCAGGTGGTCCACGTAGGGAGAGGGAAAGTGCGGCTCACCCCATTACCCACCCCTCCACCCTCCGTCATTCCCGTGAAGGGGGAATCCATTCGGTCGAGGGCGAGCTAGCTGTCATTTCAGCTCCAGGTCGGCCAGCCTGTAAGTCACTTCAAATAGAGTTTTTGCCGGCTGAATCTGCAGGTGTTGTATTACCTGTCGCCAACACTCCGCCGCAATGGGATGCTGAAGCAGAGGCTGTTGTATGACCGCACGTATATAAGCTTATTCCGCATGCCTCGTTATTTGAAACCATGCTCAACACGGTCATAAAAAGCAAAAATAGAGTGATAAATAACTGAAGAACGCGGACGATCAAACGAGTAGTAATCGCGCAGAAAGCTGAAGCTGCCCTAGCAACTCTCAGCGGAACTGTAAAATTAGGCGAGGCGGGCCTGATTCGGAACAACTGCCCCGACTGCTTCAAGCGGATTCATTTTCTGTCCCCAAGCTTTCTGTGAAAAAAAGACCCCTTTTTCCTCATAATTAAAACGACGCAAAGAGCCGTGACTGCCCCCAAAAGCAGAGCGATGAAGCTAATAATTAATGTGGGACCACTGATCGAACCATTGTTTGAAAATTCTTGCAGCGGGACTATAGAAGCCCCCAGAATACAAAACAAAAAAACCAGCGCGACTTTGTATTTGTTTAACTTATACATGATATGCCCCCTACGATAATCTTCCCTCGTCGAGCGACGCCCGTCATTTGGGTTCTCCTGCATGTAAAATCGACAGAATGATACTCTATTACTTCAACACCCCTTTTGGAAATAAAGCAGAGCAGTAGACCTCTTCTAGCGTATCAACAATGGTACTGCCCAATGCGGCGCTGAATTCTGGGTTTGTGGCGCGATCGTTTTGCTAACCAGACATCCGGTGTTTGTTCTTTGTAGGGCTCTGACTCGATCAACTGGCCACAACAGGCCACCTCCGCAACCCGCAGCCTTGACGAGGCAAGTGTTGTGGCAGTAGCTTGTTCGACTTCAGAGAACCAGCCATCGAACAGCGGAGCGCGAGAAAAACTCCGCGCAGACGGGTGAGGCTCTCAGGAACGCAAAATGAAAAATAGTACGTGAAGTAAAAATGGTCTTATCATGAAAACTCTATTCCGCTGCTTTCTCTTTATTTTCGCATTCTCGAGCACCCCCAATCTCACCGCCCGCGAAATAGCTCTGACCTTCGACGACGCGCCAACACCGGACTCCGCACTAATGACAGGCGAGGAACGGACCAAACGTCTGATCGATGCATTGATTGCAGCGGAAGTTCCTGATGCGCTATTTTTTGTGAAAGCGGATTACATCACCGATGACACACGCAAGCGTCTGGAGCAATACGCCGCTGCGGGGTTTCATTTAGGGAACCACAGCTACAGCCATAAGTCGGCCAACGACTTGGGCCTGCTGGATTATCCCGTCGACGCATATAGAGCCCATTTATTGCTGAAATCCTTTAGTAATTTTCTGCCCTACCATCGTTTTCCCTTTCTCCATTACGGCAAAGATATCGAAGCGATTACCTCGTTGCAGCAATCTCTCACGGAGCTCGGTTACCAGGACGGCTACGTGACTATCGACAACTTCGATTGGTACATCAGCGCGCTCCTAACCAAAGCCGCTGAGCAAAAAAAGACCATCAACTTCAATAGGGCGCGCAACTTGTATGTGGAAACGCTCTACAGCGGGATCGAATATTATGACGAGATCGCTAAAAAAACCCTCGGCCGATCCCCGCGGCACGTGATGTTGTTACACGAAAACGATGCTGCGGCCCTGTTTGTCGGCGACTTGGTTGCGCACCTGCGTGCGAAAGGATGGAAAATCATCACCCCTCAAGAAGCCTATCAAGACCCAATCGCGCGCAGCTTTCCCGATGTCGCGTTCCATAAACAAGGCAGAGTGGCCGCTCTTGCCCATAGCAAAGGTGTACCCGAGTCTGGCTTGCGCCACTTATCTGAAAATACCGAGTATCTTGACAAAGCCTTTGCCGCGGCAAAGATTCTTGCTGACTGATCCAATACCGACTGGACGACCTGTCATTACACCCGCATAAACACCAACCGTGCGCCCGAGGCTCACGGCCCGTGCCCGACCTTCGCCCCGACCTTCGCCCTCGCCTAGGCCTTAACCTCGACGTCATTCCGCCAAGGCGGGAAGCCAAGGCATCGGAGCGGGATTCCCCTGGGTCCCCGCTTGCGCGAGGATGACGGAATTACATCTCCGCACTCTCCGAACCGTCGTCCCGCGAAGGCGGGAATCCAGGGCATCGGAGCACGGTTCCCCTGGGTCCTCGCCTGCGCGAGGATGACGGGATTGCAACTCCGCACTCTCCGAACCGTCATTCCCACGAAGGCGGGAATCCAGGGCATCGGAGCGCGATTCCCCTCGATCCCCGCCTGCGCGAGGATGACGGAATTTTATCTCCGCACTCCCTAAGCCGTCCTAAGGCGTCATTCCCGCGAGGGCAGGAATCCATCTGGTCGACGCGAGCCGGAGCCGTGGCTATACAAACAGTCTTTACCGCGCAAACCATAGTCAAAATCAAATCTGCCTGGATGTATTCGTTATTATTCGCAAAGCTCACTAGAGAGCACAAACTCATACTCACAAAGGCCTTGGCCGCATTTTTCGTAGACGAAGTAGTACGCATAACAATCTGCATCGGTGTTATCCACCAGGACGTAACGGGTTTGCGCAAAACCTTTCGACGATATCTCGTCCTCATGACTTTTGTCGTACGGCAATGGCGGTTGCTCATGGTTGTCGAACGTGAAAACCTTCACTCCGCTTGCAAACTCACGATCGGCCTTTTTAGCCATTAAATACTCCGCCGCGAGGCTCTGCTTCTTTTCCACCTCAGGATTTTCCGCGCACGCGGCAAGCAACGAAAATGCTATCACTGAGGTGGCGGATCGAAACTTACGGCGCATGGACACTTTTCTCGTCAAATGGAGCTATCGTGGGAGTTGACAGGAAGTAGCTTATAGCCTCGACTTTTACGGTATCCCGACTGCATTTCGATAGCGAACACGGCGACAATGAGCCGCGCGGGCATCAGACGTCAAAACCAACCAGGGTTTCACCGCGCCGATTCCTTTGTTTTGTTAGATTCCAATTGCTCACGCGCGAGGCGAATCTCGAACGCGCGCGTGATTAACTTTTCCTGAGTCTTGTCAGAGGCCTCATATAGGAAAATCACCTCGCCGTCCTCCGACACCCTACTAGGTCCATCTGATTTTTTGGTGAGAAACACAACCTCGATAGTCGTGGGGTCACCATCTCCCCTGAACTCCGAAGCGGGAACACTTAACTCTGTGACCAGATTCATCTTCGTTTCAGTGAGGATACGCGTGCGCCTCTCAGCTTCCGTTTCAGCACGTGCGGCCACAGAAATTATTAGCACTGCGGCACTCAGAACATATATTGGGTATAGATGTACAGACATGGGATCTCCTATGGAATTTAACGTCCAGCACAGACGCAGCTGCTGCGAAGCGCCAGAGTTTGAGCGATAGCAAATAATGCAAAGGCCGCGTAATACTAGCTGTCGGCCTGGTGGTGCTGATTAGGCATTCAATGCCAGCTCAGCATAAACAGGTATTATTGCTGTATTAAAGGCGTCCTCAGACTCCAATGCAACGATAAGCGCAAGAACTACAAGCGGATGCTGCTGACACAGGAACTCAGTCGAAAAAGCCGCCAGGCTAATTTGCTTCGCTATACTTGTTACGCAAGGCCACTTTCAAAAGACCAAACGTGGCTAATAAAAAAACCAAAGTAGCAATATGCTTGAACACAATCTTAAAAGGGGCGCTCGCTTCATAAGCAAGAAAACCATCTGTAATTGGCATTACTGTACCAAACAGCGCGCACCACGTTAATACTGCATAGTTACGAACATACAACAAATAACCAAGAAGAAGAGCAATAAATAATGTTCGTGAGCCGTAAATTCTCACCCAATCCGAATCCATCGGCGAAAACAGCTCGGTACCCCTTAAGACTGCGAATGATGCAGGATTGATATAAGAAAAAACGGCATAAAACCCTTGTATCGCTGCCATCACTAAAACCAAGAATAAAGCTACTTTGTTGTATGTTGCACTCATATCCTTCCCTTAAAGTTCTGAACCGTGGTGAAATGTACCGCCCAGCACAGCCTCAGCTGGTACGGCATGGTTTTTCCGTTAAAATTTGATCGGCAGCGAGTCAACCGTCAGCATCAGTTGTGGGTCTGATGCTGAGTTTTGTATTTTGCCAATAAATGCATAGCCCCTTCCGGGAATCCAGTGGTTTGGACTAATTCCGGATCTATATCCCACCCTCCCTTCCATACAGCTAGAATGTAAGCCAAAAATTATTTTCAGCTGTAGATTTACAGTGCCCATACATTCTTCAAAGCTTTGCATTCGAAACTCGCCGCACAACCGCTATGAAAGCTTTAGTTTTCCGAAATTAAGCATGAATGACCCGATACAACTTTCCAACCATCCCCAGCATTAGCCCATACTCGTGTGAAGCGAAATTTACCTGAAGCTGGCTCACCATTGTAACTGCCAGAGATATATGCCTGAGCTGTGACAACCGCACAATTTCCCAAGTTGATAACATTAGAATCCGAGAGAAGTATCGAGTCGATTACGAATATTTTATTTCTATGAGAATTCATGTCATCAGATTTTGAAATCACCTGGCCCAGATGGTTAGTAAAGATCAGCTGTTCAGAAAGCAAACTATCGAGCGTGGGCAAATCAGAGTTGCACAT
>DJFO01000001.1 GCA_002432555.1 Marinagarivorans sp. UBA5870 | reverse complement strand
GCTGCAGCCTGCCTTAATCGACGCGGCGAAAGCGGCGGAAGCCATAGAGCGATGCGTTGTGGTCATCGAAGGTACCCTCGATCTGGATCACAGCCGCCCGGACCACCCGATCTACCGCATTCTCTGCCGCCAGGAAAACGGTCGGACCTACAACGAGATGGTCGATGGCCTCACGTTTGCCACCCTCACAACACCTGCCATAGTGGAGCCGGTGTTAACGGCTGAGGAACAGGAACTTTTACGTCAGCAGGAGGAGAGGGCGCGTTTGGCGGAATTGGCCTTGCGAAAAAAAACGGCTTGGGAGCTCTGCCGCCACCAGTTGTTGCACCGGACTCGCATGATGAAAGAGCTCAAATGGGCTTTACCACTGGAAAATCCTCTAGAGCCCAGTGAATTTACCGAGGAGACTGCTCGCTTCAGCGTCGACTTTGATGCGCGCGGCATGTGGAACGAGCCATTGCGCTACACCGCAGACTGTACGACTGGCGCCGGTGTTGCCGAGGTCAAACTCCGCAAACGATAAGTCTTCGGAAATTACCAAAAGCCATTGTGGAATTTCTAAAGACATAAATTTACACAAAAAACCATGATGGCAACCAAACCAATCATTCTTCGATGGCTCATCTCTCGTTTTGGAAATTACGAGAAATCCGTGCCGGCATATTCCCGCTCAATTTCTCAAGTAGTGCCGCAGCGCGGGCCGGTTCATGCCACTGGGGGCATGATCGCGCGTAGCGGGCAGAAGTGTGGGCGGAGACAAACAGACGTTTGTCCGTTGTGAATGCGTAAGAGCTACCCGCGTTCGCCCGCAGTGAAATTTTCTTCTCCGTATCGACAGTCGGTTGTTGGACGAGATCGACAGCTCGAGCCTGGCACGGCAGCGGCCGAACGCCGCGGACAATCTCGATTATTTTCAAATTGTTTTGTTATAGATGTCCGGTGTTTGTTCGCGCGTTTGTAGACCTAGCCATTTGTTGCCAAAAGGAGAAAGCTAGCGCTCACCCATGGATTTGTGACGGCACTTCGCATTCTTGTCGCGCCATGGTCTGTAACAGCGCGTTAAATAAAACTTGACGCGCCACCTGCTCTCATTATAGTTTTCGTCCTATACCGAAAATCGCACTCTCGCGCACTGTCATTGCGAAATGTTTGCACGGCCGTACCTGCGACAATTCAGAAGTGCACAAACTGCATATTGCAAGCGAAGAGCCTTTTCCTCGCTCTACTATACTTTCTGAAAAACATCAATAAAGGCGTCGCTTGGCGATTGCCCTAATGCGATGTCGAGCATGAGTCACCGCTAAAAAAAATACCAAGAGTGGCGACAGGGGGCTCGACATTAGAGTTTGTTCCTTACGATGCGCAGGTAAAATTCGGTGAATGTATGTGTTGTCTTGATCCAGAAATTCTTTTTCAAAAATATGCAGATTGCGCCGAACCCTCAGTGGGTCCGGCGTGCGACCTCCCTGGGGCAATTTCGGCAATTTAAAATTCAGCGCCGGGGTAAAAGTATTGCATGTTATGCGATTCGGCCAGCCCCGGACATCGCCGAAAAAACCGGCGATGTCGGTGGCCGTCTGGTAATTTTTTCCCATCCCATCAGCCGCAAGGGTAAGTTTTTCTTCAGTGACAGCGAGCGTGCGCGCGCCTACTTGGAACGCGGGTTTTCGGCTCTGGCTTTTGACTACAACGGCTTCGGTGAGTCCGACTCCATCGACTTGTTCTACTGGCGCGACGTGGTGGCGGTTATCGAGTGCGCAAAGCGCGAATTTCCCGCGCATCAGATCGTTTTGCACGGTACCAGTTTTGGTGCCTTCCATATCATACCGGCAATGGAGTATCTGCCCCTTGGGGCGGAGGTTGTGCTGGAAAACGTTAATAAAAGTTTGCTCAGCTATTGGTCGAAATGGCCGCTGGCCGGACTTTTGGTTAGGCTGATGACCCTGTTTCGTCTCAAAGCGATTCGAGAAATGGATATCTTGAATGTCGTAAGGCGATTTCGGCGCCCGGATCTCCATGTTCGATTCATCGCGTGCGAAGCCGATGAGCTCACAACGTCGCGAGAAATGCGCGAACTGTTTGATGAGTTGCCGTCTGCGAATAAAACTTTTACGGTTTTTCAGGGCGCCGGCCATTTAGCCGCGCCAACCCAAGATCCGATGTTATACCAATCCGCATTATTCAGCAGAGGCTGTCGTCCATGCTAAACGAGACAATAAAGCACTACGATATGGATGTCGGGTTTTTTCAAAAATTTCTCGACCCCTACATGAAATACACGAGTGGCTTGTTCGAGTCCGAACACGACGCGCTAGAGGTTGCCACTCAGAGAATGTTGGACGTCATTATAGATGCGGGAAAAATACGACCGGGAACCAGCATTCTCGAAATAGGCCCTGGTTGGGGGGCATTGATCAAACGAATTCGGGAGAGGGATATCATCTGCGATTACGTTGGAGTATCGCCTAGCCGGGTTCAGAACGAGTATATCGGCAGCTTTTGCAGTGACAAAGAAAACCTGGTGACCTCAACGTTCGAAAGGTTCGAATATCCGCAGAAGCCGCTGGACACCATTGTCTTGATCGGATCCTTCTGTCATTTACAGAATAAAGAGCTACAGCTCCGGCGAATGAGCGACATGTTGGCCCCCGGGGGATCTATAGTGATCGAAGACACTTTTTTTGTGTCGAAAAAAACCTACGAATCCCATAGCGATTTGGAAGCGACGCGCTTCGTGCAGGAGAAAATATTCGGTTTTGCCGAGATTCTTTCGCTTTCCGACCAGATAGAGCAAATTTCAAGAGCCGGTTTGAAAGTCACTTCGATGTTGGAGCACTCGAACTCGTACAAGTACACCATTGACCAGTGGATTCGCAATCTTAAGCAGATAGATGCCCAAGAATATCCTAACGCCCGTGATTTTATTAAATACATGACGATTGCTCAGCGCGGCTGGAACAATACCACGCAGAATCACCTGTTAGTGTTGAAGAAAATGCGCTGAAGGAAGGAGGGGGCCGGCCGCTTCCTTTGCGACCGGGNNAGGGGAGCCGCTCTTCACAATCCGCATCGGTGGTCGGCAGGCTCGCGATGGACTCCATACCGGCCGCACTGTGCCACGCCCGCAATTTACCCGCGTGATCGAATCGAATGACCTGCATGGCGGCAGCACCTACGACGACTGTGCCGGCGGGCTTGAGGATCGCCTGGTATTTCGCGCCCAGAAACTCGATGTTGAGCAGCAGGCTGTAGGAATCACCCGCGTTTTGATCGGCTCCCAGCAGGCTCCAATAACCGCCCACCAACTCTCCGCGCGTGTTGGCGTCGCCAAGCGTGCCGTCGCTGCTGGCGTCTTTGATGTATTTTACGCAAGCGTTGAAGGTGCCGCGGGTGGCGCCGGGGTTGCCGTGGAAATAAAGTTCTAGCTCAGAGTCTTTCAAGCGGTTCGGTGCCGAGCCCAGGTCCAGATCAGACACGCGCAACTGTTTTCCGGCAATATTGCTGAAAGGCTGCGTATCCGTTGGCAGTTGAACCGTATCACGAATATTGTCGCTCGAAGAAAAATCGCTGCCGGTGAAGGTGTGGTTTGCCAGGTTGTTTAGGTCGGAGGAGTCCAAACCAAGGCTTTCAATCAAGGTGTCGACCAAAGGTGCATTCGCCGATTGCTGGATAAAACTCATTGCGTTGGCGAAGGTATTGCCGCTGCTTGTTTCGCGCAATGCCTTTATGGCCAAAGTTTCAACCAGTCGTGCAGGTCCTTTAACATCATCGGCGTCTGCAAATTCGGCCGCGGCGGGAATCAGCTGGTTGATGGCCTGCACTAGGCCAGTGGTTTGGCTGAGGTTGCGGCTGTAGTCCAAAAACTCACCGGCCGCGGAATCGGCGGGGAGCTCCAGTTCCCAGCGATCGTAGATGCGCTGTGCGTCCAGTTCCGCGGCATGGAGCACACCCGCCATTGCCCCGCTATTTTGTAAGGCTTCGTCCAGGCTGATTTCCCGTTGAATCAATTGTGTCGCAAGGTGGCGATAGATGGCGGAGGTCAGGTCATTGGCGGCCCCCGCTTGTGATCCGATCTCCTCGTAGTGCTCTTCCAAGGTGTTGGCAAGAATGCTGACCGCCTTGTGAATTTTCAATGTGGTATTCAGCAGGGTGCCGTCCACATGGCCGGTTCCAGTGTTCATGAAATCGACGTCGAGGTCCGCTTCATCGATTCCAAGCGCTGTTAACACGACAGCGCGATCTTCTGCCGTGCGCACATTCGTCAGCAAGGTGGTGAGCGGAGAAACGAGCGCCTGCGGCGTCGGATCTGCGGCGTCCAAGGTAATGCGGCGGCTCAGTTGACCGATAAATGGTTCTCCAGTTAAGACGTCGTATCCTCCATCTACTCGCACTACCGCCTCCGCGACGGCTCGGGTATTGCGCAGGCAGTAAAGAGACGTTTGATCATCGGCGCCCGCGGCACAATAGTCTGTGTCTGTGACGGGATTGTAGGAGTAGTAGCCGCTGTCGTCCGTAAAAGCGAAAGGCTCCCAGGGATCGCGAGTACTGTTGTTGTCATAGTCGAGGAAAACGGTCGCACGCGCGATGTATCCGTCTACGGCGACTCCGCGGATGTTTTGTTGGAAATTCTTGCTTTCCCCAGTGTCTTGGCCTGTGCCGCCACAGCCTGCGAGAGCCAACGCAAAAGCCAAAGAAAAAGCGGAATGTTTGAAAGACAATTTGGGCAGGTCAGTAGGTATCATGTTGATACTCCGGTGGTTATCCATTCAACGAGATCAGAATTTTTCTTCGAAAGCCAAGGAAAATGCCGCACTGCGCGGAGCCTTGCTGCCGTCCACTTCAACTTCGTCCAGCGCGACGCGGGCGTCGAATGTCAAAGTGTCAAACAAGGAAATTCCGAAGGCAGCAGTGGCAAGTTTTGCGCCGGCAAGGTTTTTCTGGTAACCCAACCGTAGGTCGGGCATCCAGAAGGAGTGTGTGTTAAAAGACGTGGACAAGTTGAATGACTGGGTCTCCATACCGACCATGTCGTCATATTTTGCAAGATCGAGGGCGCCGCTGATCGCCCAATTGGCGATGGGATAAACGCTGGCATCCAAGGTGGTTGCCGCGTGCTTCTTGTGGGTTTCACGACTGCTGATTCGACCAGCTTCATCGACAAAGTGAGCGGCCGCTTCACAATTATTACGAGCAAATGAATCTTCTTGGTATTGGGTACAATTGACGCCTATGGTGCCGTAGTCGAAAGAAGGCGAGTTGATATTCGTGATGGTGAGGCCGGCTCTATAATACTTCGCAACCCATGCAACGCCCACGTCGACACCAAAACCGTTGGTGGATACCAGGTTATTTTCGTACTCATCTTCGATCACATCTTCAATGTCTCTGCCCTCCAACTGCTGAAGACGCATGACCTGTTTGCTCAACTCCAAATTCATTAATTTGAGCTTGACCCCGCCGAATAATTGGCCGCCGTAAGCCGCCGTTTTTTTTGCGTCAAACAAGGGTTTTGCGTAGCCGAAGGAAAAGCGTTTCTCGATGCCGCTTTTCATGTAGGCGGCGGAGCCGGTAGCGAAACTTACGCTTTGATCGTCGTATTCCAGTGGTTCATCCAGAATGCTGAGCCGAATTTGAGTGTCGGCNNGGCTGACAATTCAGCAAAAAAAGTCCCCGCATCTTCGTTACGTCGCCAATAGAGTGGAAACACCGGTGCCGTCACACCCAATCCAATGCGGGTATATCCCTGTTCCCCCATGGCTGCGAGCACACGGTTAAAACGATCCAGAGTTTCGTCAACCGAATCGGCTGCTAGCGACGGGTCATCCAAAATATCGATCAATTCATCC
>DJFO01000034.1:3951-4462 GCA_002432555.1 Marinagarivorans sp. UBA5870 | reverse complement strand
CCGCGACTACACCAGCTGCGACGCAACCACTGCCCAATATGCCAAACAGCGCCGGCACAACGAAGCGCTCATGTGGCTGGACGATGCGAAAAGCTTCGACGCTTTTGCCAAGGACATCGAAAAGCACGGGTTGCGCCTCAGCCGCGGCAGTCACTTTATTTATGTGGGCAGCCCCTGCGACAAGGGGCAAGCCATCCGCTGGCTCAGCAGCGTTTACCAGAAGTTGCTCGGTGCCAAGCCGCACGTTGTGTGCCTGGGCGACAGCGGCAATGATGAATCCCTCCTGCAGGCCGCCGACACCGCCGTCGTCATCCGCCCGCCCCATACCATTCCGTTGCAATACCGCGCCCGCGACAACCGGCAGCAGGTGATCGTCAGCGAAGAAATCGGTCCGCGCGGTTGGGACCAGGTGATACGCCGCCTGCTCGATGAACAGGTCGTTCACGCCTGACCATCGCCGAAACAGGGGACGGATTTATTTTTCTAGCACGTTTCGCCGAAAATAAATCCG
>DJFO01000034.1:0-3894 GCA_002432555.1 Marinagarivorans sp. UBA5870 | reverse complement strand
ATCCCAGATAAAACTTTTTGCCGCGCGCTCCAACAGCTGAGTAAACACCACCGGAGTCGTGAAACGCGCGCGGGGATGTTCCTGGCAGAAACGGGTAAAAGCGAAAAGCGCCTCAAACACCGCACTCTTGTAGTAAGTGGGATGCAACTGTTGGGTAAGTTGGTCGATATGATTCGCAAAGCTCACCTCTCCCGCCGTCATGGAACTGCGCACCAACTCGCAGTTCAACACGTATTCCTGGCTGCCGCGATCGCCAAACACGAGTGTCTGGGCGGAATGGATGCTTTGCCAGAGGTCTTTCAACAAGGTGTCGTCGAAGCGCGTGATGGAGCCGCGGGCAACGCGCCATTCGAACCAGTCGGTCGCCGCGCCCGCTAGATTACTCACGCTGTCCTCCAGGCCGTCGCGGCCAAAAAATCCGGCGGAAAGGCCGCGGGTGAACTCGCGGTGCTGCCGATCCAGCAAGTCCCGCACTTTGGCGAGAATCCTCGACGGCGCCATAGCACCAACCTTCAGGAGTATGTCCATTTCGGTGGTGTCATCGGAGGCTTCGGCGCAGAGCATCATCAGGTTTTGCACCATTACCGAACGCAAGCCGTCGAAGAGTCGCTGCTCCATGCGCATAATTGTGCTCAACACCGCTAGAAACTCGGTCGCCAGGGCGCGTTCCAGCGGATTGAAATACAGCTTATTCAGACTCTCGACAAGATCCCCGTAAGCAATCGGCGCATCGATGATGATCGAATTGATTTTTCCCTTCCCCAGCACCACCGCCATGTGCCGCGCAACCAGCATGGTGAGACCGTCGGTGAGGTCGAGCGGAAATTGGCCGAGCACTGCGTAACAGAAGCGCGCAAGCAGCCAGTAACATTTACTCTGCGCCTGATAATAGATGTGGCGCACCAAGTCGACCACCGCCACCGAAGTCGCGCCGCGGTCGAGATGGGTGGTGAGGGGATATTGGTTGAGAAAAACTTCCAGCGTCCGGTAGCACGTGAGTTCCGACTCTATCTCCACGCACTCCAGCAGCGTCTGCGCCCGCTTATCCAAAGACTGCGGATCCGCGAACAGGGGGGCGACCGGGTTTTCCGAGCCGTGTTTGGTCACGGGAATAAAAGAAAATTCTGGCACCGTCAGACGGTTGACCCGCGACGCGCGTATGGCCAACTTGGCAGAGGCGTAACCAACCTGCTCCGATTTTGTCCGCAACTGTAAGTCGCGCAGGGTCCGGAACAAAACATCGGCGTTCTGTGTGTTGCAAAAATGATCGTCGACCATCCAGGTGAAAACGGCAATTTCCTGGTTCATCCAGTGGGCGCGTATATGGCTGAGCTCCCGCTCGATATTGGCGGCCATCAACTGGGCGTCGTAAACTCGGTAATCGCTGTATTCGCTCTGAATCCAAGACAGGCATAGACACGATTTGCCGTTGATCTCATAGGTTTGAGACGTCGCGAGGCTCTGCAGTCGACGGCGCGGCCGACCACTCAACTTAAGCGCCTTGTTGGCCCCGACGTGGGTATAGGTCTCCACCAGACTCGGCGCCGCGAGCACGTTGATCGGCCGAATGTCCTGCAACGTTTCTGCGATCACTCCGAACTGGGCCAAATGCGCCTTCACCTTCTGACTTTCCGCCAACACCACCAGAGCGATCTGGGTCTTGGTTGACTGACGCGCGCGGCGGCGCATCCGCAGCGGGTCAACATCATCGCGCGCGACCAATCCCTCATCGAGCAGCAGACCAACGAAATATAAACTCTGCGCCCAAACCAGGGGAACGTTGTCGTTGGGCAGGCGCACCTGGGAGCGCGGTTTCTGTTTTTCCGCCTCGATGGATTCCCGCGGCACGTAGTAGAGTTCGGGAATTAGCTTCACCCCGTTGACGTCCACCATCAAGGATTCAATTTTGCTGCGGTAATGCTTGGCCGTGCTTTCATTGCCGTCGAACAAGGCGTGGATATAAAGGTAGGTAAAAAATAACGGCCATTCCGATTCGATATGCTCAAAATTCGCGAGCTCTGAGTGTTCGTAGTAGAGTCGCGAGCTCTCCTCGAGCACCGTCTGGTGGCCGTCCCACAAAAACCGTTTGCAGCCGTAATTGCCGCCGAGCTTACCGAGAATATTGTCGCGGGTGCGCGTCACCAGGTTTTTGTCACCGATTGCAAAAGCCGGATAGCCGATGATGCTCAGAAGGGCGCTGTCGGTTTCCTTCGAGAGAGATTCACGCGGCAGCAACGCGACCAAGGTGTGACGGGCCAGTGAAATGGCATCGGCGACCGAGTGAACGACGGCGCGGGGCGACGCGTCCTTGCCGAACAAGTTAAATCCATCCAACGCCTGGAGCGCGGCTTTCGCCATGCCAACAGAACTTGCATTGATTTCCGTCTTGCCGTTGTTGATCTTGTTGCCGCGCTCCCAGATACCAAAATCCGGTGTGCGATAGGCACTAGCGATGTAGTACACCAGATTCTGGACGAAATCAACTTCGTCGAAAGTGCGGACAATACGCAAACCGGACGCGGTCATCTGGGCAAGCATCAGCAGATAAACGGAGGTTGCGTCTATTTGCAGGTGGCCCCAAGCATCGTCTGCCACCACCTCAAGGCCTGTGGTGGTGTCGTATTTGGCGTGCAGCGAATGTTTTTTATCCAGCGTCTGCTTGAATGTTTCAACCTTCGCCGCCTGGCGCATCATGCTCATGAGCAAGCCGCGCATCAATTTGATGGATGCCTGTTCCAGTTGATCGCTGCGCTCGGTATCGCCAAATCGTTTATAGGCGACGCCGAGCACCCAAGCGCAGAGGATGGAGTACACATTGTCGCGCACCCAGGCGTCGGTGTAGTTGCCATGGGTGTTGATACTCGTACTCGCTGGCAGCAGCCCGGTTACCGGGTGCTGGCGGCTGAGAATGACGGATTCGATTTCTTGAAAAACACGGTCGAGAACGTCTTTTTGTTTCATACAGAAGATTTCACTCGCAAGCGGAATACGGCGGATCGGCACGAGCAGGCACGATTAAGTATAGCGATCCGCTCCCGCCATCAAACCCCGGCGTTGGAGAATCGTTGCAAAAATTAAACCCTTAGACGCAGTAGGGAGCGCGACGGCCGCTCAGTCCGGCAGATGCGGCTGACACGCGAACCGGTGCGTCTCTACAGATCACAGTGCAACAAGAGAAAGCGCCCGAAAAGGGGGAGCCTGCACAACATCCGGGGGCACCGGCGGCTGTGCAGGATAGACCATCAGATGGCAGAGATGATTTTATTCAAGGTCGAGCTCGGGCGCATCGCCTGGCCGGCCAGTTTCGCATCGGGCCTATAATAACCGCCTATGTCGACCGCTTTACCCTGCACTCCATTGAGCTCAGCCACTATGGTTTTTTCTCCATTGGCCAGCGCGGCCGCGGTTTTGCCAAAGCGCGCTTTCAGCTCGGCGTCGTCGTTTTGCGCCGCCAGCGCTTCGGCCCAGTCCCACACCAGGTTGCCGAGNNGCGCCGCCAGCGCTTCGGCCCAGTACAGGGCCAAATAAAAGTGACTGCCGCGGTTGTCGATATCGCCAATTTTGCGCGCGGGGGATTTGTCATTGTCGAGAAATTTCGCGGTCGCCTGATCGAGCGTATTGGCAAGAACCTGTGCCTTCGCATTGCCGGTGACTTGGCTGAGATGTTCTAGCGAGGCCGCCAGGGCCAGGAATTCGCCGAGAGAATCCCACCGCAGATGATTTTCCTCAAGGAACTGTTGCACGTGTTTCGGCGCGGATCCGCCGGCGCCCGTCTCAAACAGCCCACCGCCATTCATCAGGGGAACAATGGACAGCATCTTCGCGCTGGTACCGAGCTCAAGAATCGGAAACAGGTCAGTGAGGTAATCCCGCAGCACATTGCCGGTCACCGAG
>DJFO01000029.1 GCA_002432555.1 Marinagarivorans sp. UBA5870 | reverse complement strand
GGGTACGGACATACCGACGCGCGCCGCGCACAGTGGGTTTCCTAGTTTAAGAATAGTGGGAAATAACCGGCTTGCCTGACGAACGTCAGGGGTCCGACTCGACTTCAATCTCGAAGAGCCGGTGCAAATGGCAGACTTCCATCAGTTTATGCACCGATTTGGAGGGATGAACCAGTTTGATCAGCGGCGCGTGCGGGGGCAGCTTACGCATGAGAGCAATCAGGGCGCCGATCCCGGAGCTGTCCATGAAGGTCGTCTGGCGAAAATCGATGGTGATCTGAACCGCGCCGTGATCGCGCAAAAAGGCTTCGGTTTTCGCGATGCACTCGTGGCCGGCGCTATAGTCGAACAACCCGACCGGGCAAATGGTAACGCCGCGTTTCTCGTCATATTCAATCTGCATGAAAATCCCCGCCCTAATGGCACAATCCCCAATGCAACAATGCTAGTTCATCCGCACGATCGGGCCGGCGATTTCCAGGTGGCTGTTGAGGAACGAAGCGTCAAAATTTTGTGCGGCATGGCGGACCGCATCGTAGACGAAACTGCATCAAACCCTTCATGCGGTCGCGANNCAAAATATTTACCCTGGTGAGATGTTTCGCCCGCAAGCTGGCCCTGCCAGCATCAAAAAATCCCGTATTTGTCCGTGACCATTACGATCTTCCCTATAGCGCTGCCGGCTTCCAGCTCCTTGTGGGCCAGCGCGGCCTCCTCTAACGGAAATACCTTGTGGATGATTGGCTTGATGCGCTCTGCGAGCACTGCCGGCCATATTTTACGGCTGACGTGACGGGCAATAGTGGCCTTTTCAATTTTGCTGCGCGATCGCAGGGTGGAACCGGTCAATGTCAGCCGCTTGAGCATCACCGGCATGAAATTGACTTCGGCCACCGCGCCTTCCTGATAGGCAATATTCACAATGCGACCATCCTTGGCGGCAGTCTGGATATTGCGCTGGATGTAGCTGCCGCCGATGGGATCCAAAATCACGTCCGCTCCGCGTCCCGTGATTTGTTTCATCACCTCAACAAAATCTTCCTCGTGATAATTAATGGCCCGCAAAGCGCCCAATTTTTCACACACCCGGCATTTGTATTCCGAGCCCGCCGTGGCGTACACNNCATATGCGAGGCGCGCCACCTGCTGATCGCGGTGCCCGAAGGCTTTGAAGGCGGCGCGATCCATGAGCATGCGCGCCATCTGAATGGCGATCGAGCCTACGCCGCCGCTGCCGCCATGGATAAGCAGGGTTTCCCCTACCCCTAACGCACCGCGTTCGTACACGTTACTCCAAACGGTAAAAAGCGCTTCGGGGAGCGCGGCCGCCGTGACAAAATCCAGGGCCTCCGGCACCGCCAGACACTGCTTCGAGGGCACACTGACGAACTCCGCGTAACCACCACCGTTCGTCAAAGCACAGACCCTTTGTCCCACTCGCCATGGGCTCGCGTCGCGCCCTACAGCGGCGACAAAACCGGCTACTTCCAAACCGAGAATCGGCGAAGCCCCTTCGGGCGCCGGATAACGGCCTTCGCGCTGGAGTATGTCCGGTCGGTTGACGCCAACGGCCGCCACCTGGATTAGCACTTCGTCCTGGTCAAAGGTAGGCAACGCGCCGCGTTTCATCTTCAAAACGTCGGGGCCGCCAGGGCGCTCTACATCGATAAACCGCATCATGGAGCCAACCTGCTGATGTGCCATGTTTTGTCTGCCGTCAGACGATATTCGAAACGATCGTGAAGCCGGCTGACCCCGCCCTGCCAAAACTCGAACCTGTGCGGCAGCACCCTATAGCCGCCCCAGAACTCCGGCAGGGGCACCCTCCCCTCAGAAAATTTCTCCTTTATCCGCTGAAACTCTTCCAGAAGAAAGCGCCGGGAAGGAATCGGCGCGCTCTGTTCGGACGCCCAAGCGGCAATCTGACTATCGAGCGGGCGCGCATTGAAATATTTTAGCGACTCCGACATTTCCAGCCGATGCGCCGAGCCGCTAATACGCACTTGCCGCTCCATGCAATGCCAGGGAAAATGCAGGCTAACTTTGGGATTGGCGGTTATGTCCCGCGCTTTTCGACTGCCGTAGTTGGTGTAAAACACAAACCCAGCCGCATCGGCTTGTTTTAAAAGGACGAGGCGTTGATCTGGCTGGCCATCTGCGTCCACCGTCGCCAGCACCATGGCAGTCGGATCGGGAATTTGACTTGCCAAAGCCTGCTGCAGCCAGGAGTCGAACTGCAGGAACGGGTTGGGGTTCAAGTTTTCACGCCGCAACCCACCCATAAGGTAGTCGCGGCGGATTTGTTCAAGATCCATCAATTCTCTCTTTGTTTTGTCACCCCTTCGCCAGAAGGTACGCGGTCGGCATCTGGCAAAGCGGGTTTTATTTTTGTGTACCGCGGGCGGTACCATAACCTGTTACTTCGTGTTCGGGGAGGGGAAGAGTTGCCACAAGATATTTTAGGTGTCATCTTGGCCGGGGGGCGGAGCCGGCGCATGGGCCGACCGGATAAATTCCTCATGCGGCACAAAGATAAGACACTCCTGCAGCACGTCATCCGGCTGGCCATTCCGCAGGTGGCGGAACTGGTTGTCAGCGCTAATGGCGACCCTCAACGACTCTCAGCTTATCAGCTGCCCGTGGTTCCCGACCTCTGGCCGGATCAGTCCGGCCCTTTGGCCGGCATTATAAGTGTAATGTCATGGGCACAAAAAGCCCGACCGCCCTTTCGTTTTGTAGCGACCTTTGCCGCCGATACGCCTTATTTCCCTGCTTCCTGTATCGCTGCCCTGCGGGAGCATATCCTGCGGGAGGATCTGGACGTTTGTTTTGCTCGGGTTGGCGATCAGCAGCATTATGCGTTTGCCCTATGGAGTATCGACCAGTTCGACTCGCTTCGACGGGACTACCAAGCGGGTAAACGTGCTTTGTCGGAGGTCATTAACGCAAGAAAAAATGCGGCCATCCATTTTTCAGGCGACCCCCGCTGGTTTTTCAATGCCAACTCGCCTGCCGACTTGCTCCAGCTCGACGCTTTCTCCTAACCGATGCCGGCTCGGTCGGGCGAGTCGGATCGGCTGTCCTCCAGTCCCTCAGCGGAACACGCGGCCGAGCCCGTTATTGCTGAATCCTCTCCACTGCGAGGGCATTATTCCAAAATGCACACTTCTTCACACATCGATCAAAAATTGATCGGGCCAAACTTTCGGAAGTATTTTTGCAATGCAAATCGTGCTAAAAAGCCCAGGCACGTTTGCGGCGGCCCGTGTTATAGAAACTAAACTAGGCCGGTGCGGGTCTACCTGCAAACGAGATATAACCATAACAGCTGTACAGGAAGCCAACACCCATGAAGCTTCGTCTCATCCTCACAGTCGCCGGCTTGGCGGTCACTTCGGCCAGCCAGGGTGCAGCGCCCGAGGGCTTTACGACCATTTGCACCCTCGACGAGAGTTGCGCCGTCGAAACCTCGACGCTGGTCGCTTTCGGACAACAGGATCGATTTGTTTATCGCACGCTGAGCGGCAATTTCGTCTGTAATGGCAAGACCTTCGGCCTTGACCTCAAGGCAACCACCGAAGGCGCGTGTCTGGTCCTCGATCCAAGTCTGCTCGCTCAATCCTCCAGCTCTTCCAGTTCCGGAGTTCCACTCGAAGCGGTGGCTGGCAAACGGTTGCAGCCGGGGACCTACGCCATAGTGTCGCGCTCGAGCGGAAAAGCGCTGGCAGTCGACGGCGGCAGTACCGACGATGGCGCCGTGCTGGTTCAGCAGAACTTTACCGAAAGTCCCCATCAGCTCTGGCAAATCGATGACCTCGGCAACGGTTACTACTCGATCAAAGCGATGCACAGCGGGAAAACGCTCGAGACCCAAGACCTCAGTACGCGCGATGGTGCAAAATTGCAGCAATTGCCCTGGATGAACAGCTGGGATCAACACTGGATTATCCAACCGCTCAACGGCGGCTTCTTCCGCATAGGTTCTCGCTACAGCAACCAGACACTGGACGTGTATGAGATGAATCAGCGAGATAACGGCCCCGTGTGTCTCTGGACCTTCTGGGGCGGCGACAACCAGCAATGGCGGTTGATCGAAATCGCTCCAAATCGGACCAAATCCGAGCATCCCTGATCAGCAGCCTTCTGCCCTCATGGAAGGCGCTCTCCTCACATAAATATCTGCCCCTCCAGCAGGTGGTCCGGAAATTTCTGAGCCACGACCTGCTGGGCCGCTGCCTCTACAACCGTTACCTGAATGACTCGCGCGAGCACCATCGCAGGACAGGCGCGCTCGTTACCGAGCCTCATGCTGGCCCATATTTCATTTCCAGCATCACAATTTTGGTGCGGACCGAATAGCTTCCAAATTGTTTACGACTCGCCAGTATTCGCCTCAAGGTTCTGATTTTCTTGAATTAAAAAAAATTTTCCGCGCGGAGGTACCGCTTGGCAAGGGAATTGCCATTAAGGGAATGCCGCGGATAATTGCCTCAATAAGCGCCAAGAAGAACGCCCGAGCGCCCCAAAAACAGCTCTGCGAACAGGCGGAATACTCGAAAGCAGAACTCGGTCGCCGAACATCCGATTACCGGCACGAACCTTTTCACCAGCCCACATGGCCCAACGGAAAATGCGATGTTAGTCGATTTAAATCCCCGCACGCGTCGCCGCAGCTCTCTGGCATCAGCGGCGTCCGCGATAATTCCCATCCATTTCGCAGCGCATCTGGCTGTCCGCCAGAAATATGTCGCAAATCCTTTCATAAGATCTAAAAACGAAAACGCCAGGAAGCGCGCATAAACATCAACATCCTTTAACAAACCCTTTTCACTATTCACCATTTGGAGTGGTCTCTATGAAATTTTTGCGAAAAAAAATAGCCCCTTTGGCGGCCGCGTTGTCGGCATTTGCGTTACCCGCTTATGCCGAAGATGCCGCCTCGATTACCGAAGCCATCAAAGCGGGAAAAACGCAGCTGCATTTGCGTTTCCGCTACGAAGACGTGGACCAGCGAGGCACCGAAGATGCCGCAGCTACTACATTAAAAACCCGGCTAACTTACACATCCGGCACCTATGACGGATTCGGGTTAACGCTGGAAGTCGATGATACTACCGAAGTCGGCAAAGATGATTATTCAACCGGCGTGGCAAATAAAGGGACTGCCGTAATTGCCGATCAGGAGGTAACGGAAATCAATCAATCTTTTGTCAGTTACACGAAGGGACCGACCAGTGCAAAATACGGCCGGCAGCGCATTAATTTGGACAACCAGAGATTTGTCGGTGGCGTCGGTTGGCGGCAAGACGAGCAAACCTACGATGCCTTCAGCTTAACAAGCAAACCCGTCACTGGGCTGGCCTTTTTTTATGCGTACATCACCGATGTTAACCGGGTATTTGCCGAGCTGTACGATCATAACCACGAAACGCATCTCTTAAACGCCAAATATGATACTTCAGTGGGTTCCCTCGTTGGCTACGGCTATTTGTTGGAAGACAAGGCATTCCAGGTGCTGTCCAGCGATACCTTCGGCCTGCGCTGGCAGGGCAAAGCCGGCCAGCTAATTTCCTATAACCTGGAATTTGCGAAACAACAGGACGCGGCCGACAACCCGGTAGACTATTCGGCAAATTACCTACTGGGCGAAATTTTGGCCAGCTTGCCAGTGGGCAGCAGCAAGCTGAATTTTAAAGGGGGTTACGAAGTGCTCGAGTCTGACGAAGGTCGCGCGGCATTCTCGACACCGCTGGCTACGCTTCATGCGTTTCAAGGGTGGGCTGACAAATTTATCGGATCGAGAGATCTACCTATGACCATCGGCACCGGCATTAAGGACGCGTACCTAGGCACGGGAGTGACCTTGGGTGCGGCTTCTCTGGGCATCGAGTATCACACCTACACGGCAGATGAGGGCGACCTGGATTACGGCAAAGAATGGGATTTCATTGCCGATACCAAAGTCGGCCCTCTAGGCCTCACGCTCAAGTATGCCGATTACGCCGCCGACGATTATGCTACCGATACCAAAAAGCTCTGGTTGATGGCAGCGGTAACATTTTAACCCCTGGCAATTTACTTGAGGACATCAGGGAGCGCTCGCTCCCTGCTTTTTTGTTTAAATGTCTGAATTTTGCTTACCAGTTTACCCGCGCCGACCTGCAGAATAACAAAGGAGACCACCGCAAGGACGAGCCATTCGAGAGCGATCCAGCCAAAGAGTTGCGGTGCAAACATCATCGTGGACATCAGAGAATCTTGATAATAAAAAAACCATTGATGACCCTCCGGGAAGAGCCAGACATGCAGCGCATAAAACACGTCGACCGGGCCAAGCGCCACCACCAGAACGGTTAGCGCAATTATGAGGACTAAAGTCCCCACCAGCTGGCTGCCGAGCGACGGTGGAGGTTTGAGCGCGAAAATGCAGTACAGCCACAGAGCTAACCAAACCACCGCGGCCCCCGCCATATACATGCGCGCGAGGTCGATCAGATGCGCTACATCCTTTAAATGGACAATTTCCGGTTCTCGCAGCAAGCTTTGCTCTGGCTGGCCGGGCACGCGGTAGCTGAGCGCCTCGAGCCCGGCGCCGTGATCGTGAATCGCGGCGTTGATGCCGGCGAAAAGCGCTATTCGTTCGTCGCGGGTTGTCAGGTGAAAGCCATGCCTGTAGAGATTCGTCGGCGCAAATCGGTCGATGGCCGAACCTATGCCGGCGTGGTCGTGCCAAAATCCGTAGGAAAAATCGAAACGGGCAAGCACCAGCCAACTCGCCGATAAAGCGACCATCAACCCGGTGATTGCCAACGCGGTCGCTCCGACACTGTGCCACAATCGCATAAGCGCACTCCTCTACTTGAAAAGACAGTTTTTGGCATAGTCCTTTGCCTCGTTGAGCGTCCATTCCCCCTCCGGCTTTTCCTTCATGAGCTCACACCATTTTTTACTGCCGACCTCAGGCGCACACGCCACCAGAAGCACCAATCCGAACATTGTCAACGCCAACTTCATAAGTTTCTCTCCGCGGGAAAAAACCGCATGGTAACCAAGCCGTGCGCTGAGCAAAAGCAATCCCGACCCCGTCAGTGGGAGTCAACCACCCTATGGATCCAATTGCGTGCAGATTACTCAGATATCGCACCATTAAAATGCAGAAAAGAGTGTCACAGCGACCCGAAGTAGCACAAGAAAAACCCGGAAATCACTATTTTAGCGCTCTTTATCTCGGCGCAAACGCCCTGGCATAGCGCTTGCTCAGGATGCAGCTTCCCAAGTATAAGCCACTCGGCACTGCCCGGAGCCTCTTATGAGTTCCACTCGTTTAAACCTATTGGATTTTTCGCAAGGGAATATTCGCACCTTGCACTTCACTTGGTTCGCTTTTTTTCTGACCTTTGTAGTGTGGTTTGCCCACGCCCCCTTAAAGCCGCTCATTATGGCGAGTTTCAACATGACAGCCGAGCAGTGGAAGGCGCTGTTGATTCTGAATGTGGCGCTGACTATCCCCGCCCGAATAGTGATCGGCATACTGGTGGATAAATTCGGGCCGCGCTCCATTTATAGCTTGCTGCTGGTGACTTCGGGCCTGCTGTGTATCGCTTTCGCATCGGCGCAGACCTTCGAACAACTAGCCCTGCTGCGATTTCTCCTCGGCTTTGTCGGAGCGGGCTTTGTAATAGGAATACGCCTCGTCGGCGAATGGTTTCCCGCGCGGCAGGTGGGCCTGGCCGAGGGCATTTACGGCGGCTGGGGNNCCGTGGCGCTCGCGGTATTCGGTGGCGACAATGGCTGGCGCTACGCCGTAGGTCTGACGGGCCTGAGTGCGATCATTTACGGGGTCTTCTTTTACCGCAACGTCCGCGATACGCCGCAAGGCTCCACCTACTTCCGCCCCAAAAAATCCGGTGGGCTCGAAGTGTCGAGCCGGCGTGACTTTTATTTTTGCGTGGCGATGCATATTCCTATGTATCTCATTTTGGCCGTGCTGATTTGGAAACTCTCACCCAGCGGGGCGGCAATTCTGGGTTACAGCACCGCCTATGCGCTCTATGGAGCCCTGGCACTTCTCGCAGCCTATCAGTTCAGCAAGCTTTACAAAGTGAACCGCGATATGTTGAAACACGGCGGAGTACAGCACGATAAATATAAATTCTCTCAAGTCGCCGTACTCGATTGGGCTTATTTCGTCGCCTTCGGTTCGGAACTCGCAGTGGTTTCCATTTTGCCTGCTTTCTTCCTCGAGACTTTTTCCGGTCTGGCGCTGGCAACTGCGGGCATGCTCGGGTCAGCTTTTGCCTTTATGAATTTGGTGGCTCGTCCCGGCGGCGGGTATTTTTCTGATAAATACGGTCGACGCAGGACCCTCTCGGTTTGCATCCTGGGACTGGCGATTGGCTATTTACTCTTGTCCCAGATCGATTCATCTTGGCCTTTGGCCTTAGCTGTCGGCGCCGTGATTGTCTGCTCTCTGTTCGTCAACGCGGGAGCAGGTGCGGTATTTGCGGTGGTTCCGCTCATCAAACGACGCATGACCGGCCAGATCGCAGGCATGGCCGGAGCCTACGGGAATGTCGGGGGCGTAACGTTTTTAACGATTTACAGTTTGGTCGACACGAGTACTTTTTTCATGGTGATCGGTATAGTAGCCATAGTGTGCCTCGCCGTTGTCCAGTTTCTAGAGGAACCGGCAGGTCATATGGTGGAAGTCCGCGATGACGGCTCCATTCAAAAAATTGAACTGACGTGATGGCATAAAGGAGGCGGTATTCGCTTGGAACAATTACAGTCCGCCCTCGGCATTACCTTTACCCAGCGCAGTATTGCCGGCCGCAAACCGGATAATCAAGACACGGTGGGCGCGCGTATACCCGAGGGGGCTCAATTGGCGAACAAGGGAATTGCCATAGCCATTGCCGATGGCGTCAGCAGCAGTGCCTCTGCCAAACAGGCAAGCCAGGCGGCCATTACCGGCTTTCTTAGCGATTATTACGCAACGCCCGACACGTGGCGGACCCAAACCTCAGCGGTGCAGGTGATTCAATCGTTGAATCGTTATCTCTGGTCCCAGGGCCAGAACAGCGTGAGACAGGAAGGTCACCTTACGACCTTTTCCGTCTTGATTCTGAAAGGAGATACCGGCTTTACATTTCATATAGGCGATAGCCGAATCTACAGATACCGCGCGGGCCATCTCGAGCCTCTCACCCGCGACCATTGCCAGCGCATCGACAATAAAACCACTTACCTCAGCCGCGCCTTAGGAGCTGATCCGTCACTGGAAGTGGATATGCACTCCTTCGAGCTGGAGATCGGCGATCTCTACCTCCTGACAACAGACGGTGTGCACGACGCAATACCCGCTGGCAAAATGAAGGCGCTGATGCAAATCTACGCCGCGCGTTTGGAAGACCTTGCCGGAGCACTGCTAGAAGCCGCGCTGGAACACGACAGCCAGGATAATCTGAGCCTGCAGATTTGCCGTATTGAACAGAAGGGAAATGCTACTCAGCACGACGCGGTGGCTGCGCTTGCGCGTCTGCCCTTTCCGCCGCTCCTGAACCCGGGACAAAGCCTCGACGGACTCTGCGTGAAAAAAATACTACACGAGTCTGAGCGCAGCCAAGTGTACTGGGTCGAGTCTCCACAGGGGACGCAGTTGGTGATGAAGACGCCCTCGTTCAATTACGAAGACGATCCCGCGTATATTGAGCGCTTCGTGATGGAGAACTGGATTGGCACGCGGATTCAGAACCCGCATGTGGTCCGCATCGTCAAACCACCGTTCGCCCGTTCGCACCTGTATTATCTCACCGAATATATCCCGGGGCCGACCCTGGCCCAACTCATCAAGGAGCGAGCGCCTTTCGCCATCCCCGATGCACTCGAACTCATCGAACAAATCATTCGCGGTGTCAGGGCGTTTCACCGCAAAGAAACTCTGCACCAGGATCTCAAGCCGAGCAACATACTCGTCAGCAAACGCGGCGCCGTGATCATTGACTTCGGGTCCTGCGCGGTTGCCGGGATCGAGGAAAGAAAAGCGCCTTCTGAGCGCGATCAAGCTTTGGGAACCCTCGACTACTCGGCACCGGAATACAGGTACGGCAGCAAGGCAACGCCGGCTGCAGATCAATTTTCAATAGGTGTCATTCTTTACGAGATGCTGACCGGGAAAAAACCCTACGGGAATGATTACGTTACGGCCCTGAACGAGAAATCCCTGCAACGATTGAAATATGTTTCCGCGAGCAAGATCAATCCATTGATTCCACTGTGGTTGGACAGAGCCATCGAAAAAGCCGTCAGCATTTCTCCCGGAAACCGTTACGAGGCTTTGTCGGAATGGCTCACGGACCTGCAACGCCCGAATCCGTTGTGGCAAAGTCCTCGGGAAAAACCTTTGCTGGAACGCAATCCCCTGAAATTTTGGCAAGCGTTTGCGGCGGCCGGCTGGAGCCTGGCAGCAATCATGATCTTGCTGTTCACGCAAAAATAGCCTGCCGTTTTCCACCCGGTGCACCCGGCCAAACGGCCAGGGCAAACGAGGTGGAAGCTCGACCGCGCGGTTAAGCGCGCCCCGCCTAAAGCGGGCCGACGCCTGCTATCGGATGCTAGCTGTATTGCCGCTCCACCCATTCACGGTAAGATCCATCCATGACTCCACGCCACCAGGCATCATTTTCAAGATACCAGCGAACTGTCTTGCGGATGCCGGATTCGAAGGATTCGTGCGGTTTATAGCCCAGTTCGCTGGAAGTTTTTCCAGCATCTATGGCGTAACGGCGATCGTGGCCGGGCCGGTCTTTTACGAAGGTAATCAGCTCATTCGTTTTGCCCGATATAGCCGCGGTTGCCGCGGGATACTTTTTCGCCCACGCGCCGTCTGCCGCAAATTCCTGCTCTAGCAGCTTACCAATCAGCGTCACTATATCGATGTTCGCCCATTCGTTGTGACCACCGATGTTGTAATTCTCACCGACCTTGCCGTTTTGCAAGACTAAATCGATGCCGCGTGCGTGATCCTCCACATACAGCCAATCGCGGATCTGCTTGCCGTCACCGTAAACCGGGAGCGGCCTGTTGTGGAGAATATTGGTAATCACCAGCGGAATCAGCTTCTCCGGGAAATGATAGGGGCCGTAATTGTTGGAGCAATTGCTGGTGGTTACATTCAGATGGTAGGTATGGTGATAGGCGCGGACCAAATGATCCGATGCCGCTTTGCTCGCCGAATAGGGTGAATTCGGCGCATATGCCGTAGTCTCGGTAAATGGCGGATCCGTGGGACCCAGGGTGCCGTAAACTTCATCCGTGGACACATGGTGAAACCTGTGCGGCAATACCTCCGGTCCATCCAACCAAACCTTTTTGGCTGCCTTCAGCAAGCTGTAAGTTCCAATGATATTGGTCTCAACAAAGGCATCCGGCCCGAGAATCGAGCGGTCGACGTGCGACTCGGCAGCAAAATGTACGAGGGTGTCAATCTGCTCCTCGCGCAACAGTTTTTCGACCAGCTCGGTATTGCCAATATCCCCATGAACGAATCGAAGCTGTGAATGGTCAATCACCGCCTGCAAGTTCGCAAGGTTCCCAGCGTAGGTCAAGGCATCGAGGACTACCAATCGATCCTGCGGATATCGTGCAAGCCAATAATGGACAAAATTTGCGCCGATAAATCCGGCACCGCCGGTCACCAATAATCTTTTGGCCATAAATTTAACTCAATTGAACCTAAAAAATGGACGTTACTTCATCAATCACTGCTGAAAAGATCGCGCGTATAGACTTTGTCCGCCACGTCCATGATGTCCTCTACCATCCGGTTGGCGACAATGACGTCGCAGTGCGCTTTAAATTTAGCCAAATCGTTAATCACGGGAGAATTGAAAAAAGACTCCTCTTGCAAAACCGGCTCGTAAACCACGACGGGTATGCCTTTGGCTTTTATGCGCTTCATTACGCCCTGAATCGATGAAGCGCGGAAATTGTCGGACCCCGCTTTCATGATAAGACGATATATTCCGACGCACTTGGGTTTGCGTCTAATGACAGACTCCGCGATAAAATCCTTACGAGTACTGTTTGCGTCCACGATGGCACGAATGAGGTTATTCGGCACCTCGTGATAGTTTGCCAAAAGCTGTTTCGTATCCTTTGGCAAGCAGTATCCGCCATAGCCAAACGACGGATTGTTGTAATAGTTACCGATGCGCGGATCAAGGCAAACGCCATCGATGATCTGTTTGGAGTTTAAGCCATGAGTTTCCGCGTAGGTGTCCAACTCATTGAAGTATGCCACTCGCATGGCGAGAAACGTATTGGAAAATAATTTAATCGCTTCCGCCTCGGTGGAATCGGTAAATAATATCGGTATATCTTTCTTGATCGCCCCCTCTCGCAGAAGGTTCGCAAAAACCTCTCCGCGCTCGGAGCGGTCACCCACGATAATACGAGACGGGTATAAGTTGTCATACAAGGCTTTTCCCTCACGCAGAAATTCTGGCGAGAAGATCACCCGCTCGATTCCGAGTTCCGCCTTTATGCCTTGCACGAATCCGACCGGAATAGTTGACTTGATGACCATGGTGGCAGCCGGGTTTATGGCCGTCACATCTTTGATAACGGCCTCCACCGATCGAGTGTTGAAATAGTTGGTGTCCGGATCGTAATCGGTGGGCGTTGCAATAATGACGAACTCCGCCCCGAGGTAGGCTTCCTTTTTATCGAGCGTTGCTTTGAGATTGAGCTTTTTATTCAGCAAAAAGTCTTCAATTTCCTGATCGACGATCGGCGATTTTTTGGCATTGATCATCTGGACTTTTTCGGGCACCAAGTCCAGCGCAACCACCTCGTGATTCTGCGCCAACAGCACAGCGTTAGAAAGCCCCACATAACCAGTACCTACCACCGCAATTTTCATCTTCACTCCCAAAGCATTGTTCAAGATTAAATTACCACAGCTCGTCAAAACGTGGCCCGGCCATTACTGAATACGATAAAAGCCTTTGTACCATTCGACAAACTTCGCCACGCCTTCATTTACCGAAACTTGTGGCAAATGACCCGTTGCCTCAAACAAACTAGCGGTATCCGCATAGGTGGCATATACGTCGCCCGGCTGCATGGGTAAAAAGTTTTTTTGTGCCGTACGACCCAGAGCCGCCTCCAATGCCGCAACAAAATCCATCAATTGGACCGGCTGGCCGTTGCCGATGTTGTAGATTCGGTAGGGAGCGCTGCTGTCTCCGGGGGAGCCATTCTCAACAGTCCAAGCGTCGTTGCGCTGAGGAACCACATCCTGAATGCGGATCACCCCCTCGACAATATCATCGATGTAGGTGAAGTCTCGGCTCAAATTGCCCTGATTGTAAATGTCGATCGCCTGATTCGCCAAAATCGCCTTTGTGAACTTGAACAAGGCCATATCCGGCCGCCCCCAGGGACCGTATACGGTAAAAAACCGTAGTCCGGTGGTTGGGATGTCATACAGATGCGAATAGGTATGGGACATTAGCTCATTGGACTTTTTAGTCGCCGCGTAGAGTGACACGGGATGGTCCACTGAATCCGCGGTAGAAAAAGGCATTTTTTTGTTCATACCGTAGACGGAACTGCTGGAGGCATACACCNNGTCATTGGATTGTCGAGTGAATACCGTACGCCAGCCTGAGCGGCAAGATGAATAACCCGGTGGAATTGCCCCTGGGCAAACAAGTCTTCGATTCCGCGTCGATCAGTGAGATCCAGCAGTTTGAACTGGAAATTGGCAGACCCGCTCAGCACCGCCAGACGCGCCTTTTTAAGATTGACATCGTAATAATCATTGAGATTATCGATCCCCACCACATTGTGGCCGAGGGCGCACAACCGCTGCACCAGATGAAAGCCGATGAAACCGGCAGCACCCGTAACCAGATAGTTCTTCGATGTCATTTAAGCTCGTCCAGCATAGATGAAAGTTCCTGTCGCCAATATGCCGCCTGTATGCCGGCAGCTTCTTCCGCAGAGCGTTTGTCGAGGACAGAATATCTTGGCCGCCGCGCAGGTGTTGGATAGGCCTCAGTGGGGATGGGATTGATTGGAATGGTTTGGGTGATCAAGCCTTTTTGCAAGGCCAGCTCCTGAATTGCCACAGCGAAATCATACCAGGACGCCACACCGGCATCGCTCCAGTGATAAATTCCGCAAACCTCGGGTTTCATGGCGACGGCCCACAACCAGGCCGCAAGGTTTTTCGCCCAGGTCGGGCTGCCGATCTGGTCCGTCCAGGAGCCGTGCGCAGTTCGATGGTGCGGATNNCCGATCTGGTCCGTCACTACGCCAATCTGTGGCTTTTCTTTTATAAGACGTAAAATGGTTTTAACAAAATTATTGCCGTTCGCGGAATAGACCCACGAGGTGCGTACCACAACGGATGCGTCCGGAAGTAACCTAAGAACCTGCTGCTCACCGGCTCGCTTCGACGCGCCGTATACCCCTAGTGGATTCGGCAGATCCGCGCTTTTGTAAGGCTCGCTTTGCTGCCCATCAAAAACGAAGTCTGTGGAAACGTGCAGGAGCCGAGCCCCTGTCTCCCGGCAGGCCATGGCAAGATTGCGAGCGCCCCCCTCATTCACCGCGTAAGCGCGAAACGCGTCGGATTCGGCTTTGTCGACGGCCGTATAGGCGGAACAATTGATCACCACGTCGGGGCGACTCTCTCGCAATACCGCCGCAACAAGGTCAGCCTGGGTAACATCAAGCTCGCTGCTGCCACACACTTGCAGCTGCCAGCCTGCGGGCGCGNNCAACTCCCAAGCAAGCTGCCCATTTTTTCCTACCAGCAAAACCTTCATAAAGCCTCTCAGGCGAATTTTGGGGCGTCTTCGAACGAAAAGCCTTTACTGTCTTTCGCCGATAATTGGGGAGCATACCCAGGCAGCACCGGCCACTCTATGCCGACCGTTGGGTCATCCCACCGCAGTGAAATTTCCGACTGCGGATGATAGTAGTCAGTGCACTTGTAGACGAACTCAGCAGCGGCGCTCAAGACATAAAAGCCATGCGCAAAACCCTCAGGGACCCACAGCTGCCGCTTGTTTTCCGCAGAAAGTTCGACGCCGACCCAGTGACCGAAAGTTGACGAGGAACGTCGCATATCGACAGCGACGTCGAAAACCGCCCCGGCAACCACTCGGACCAGTTTCCCTTGCGTCTGCTGTTGTTGATAGTGCAGGCCGCGCAAAATCCCTTGTGCCGATTTGCTGTGGTTATCTTGCACAAACGGTTTCGCACCGGTTTGCCGAACAAATTCGTCGGCACGAAATACTTCCATGAAGAAGCCGCGCTCGTC
>DJFO01000305.1 GCA_002432555.1 Marinagarivorans sp. UBA5870 | reverse complement strand
TTCATCACATATTCGGTTTTCCAGAATTTGGTCGAGCGAGAAATGCCGGGCGTTGAAGCCCTTTACGTTTGCAATGCCGAGCAATATCAAGCTATGACAGAGTCTCCCCAGAGCTGGGACGACGAGTATTGCCGAGACCACCATTTTCAGGTCTGTGCTCAATACGCGATCGAGCCTTCCTACAGGTACATCGAGTCGCTGTCGAAACTCGCGGACTGTGCAGTTGTTGCTTTAAAAATATGCACGGGCGCACTTTGGGCGTGCGAATATCTAGGGTTGCCGTTTTTTAGGGTGACTTTGTCGCCGCTTGATGTTAGGTCAAAACTTCGTTTGCCCTTTCAGGCGCTGGAGGTCGAATCGAAATCCGGTGAGAACGGCGGTGATATCGAACTGCTTCGCTCTGCAGATGTTGTTCAACAGTACTGGCAGATAATTGACGATCGAAGATCGCCGCATAATCTAGTGATACTGAACGGCTATCGAGATCGCATGGCACTGCCCCGCTTAACATCTGAAACGGAACTCTCTGCGCCCGAAAGCGTGTTGCATATCGGGCTTTATCCCTCCGCATTTGGCATGCATGACGAAACTTGTGGACCAATACTCATGACAGGGTTTCCCCGAAAACCCGTCGTCAAATCCTTAATTCAAAGCGAAACGATCAATAAAAAGGTTGTGTATACCACGGGCACAGGTATCCCCGGAAGCTATGAATGCTTCTTGGCGTTTGATGATATCTGTCGGAGAATTAACCGTCGGGGCATATTTTTGTGCAAAAACCCCGTGTTTCCAGCAGAGGTCGTAAGTAATTACGTCGAGGTGGTCAAGTTCTGCAATATGGATAGGCTCCTCGCAGAAAGTGATTTACTTTTTCACCATGGCGGAATAGGTACAGTGGCGGACGCGGTTAACGCAGCAATTCCACAAGTGGTGATTCCAAGAGCTTTCGATCAGTTTGATAATGCAAACAGGGTCGTCACTCAGAATGAGCTAAAACATTGCATTTGGCGCACTGAAGCATGGGATGTTGGTGCGTGTGCCAAAAGTTCCTTCGGACCTTAAAAAATTCTTGACGATCGAGAGGGCATCGGCCATTATTTCGGCCAGTTTGTGAACTGCCGCAAACTTGCGCAATATGAGAGATTTATCTCTTGATCTACAGATGCTTTTTTGCCATCTGCTGCACCCTTCGCCGCATCGCGGGCTGATCGATTGTTTTGCTGGTTGAGGAACACTGCTTTCTTAAGCTGGGAATGAAATGAAAAGGAATATTTATGGAATTTTCCCTGGTCCGATTTTCACGCGCCTCTGGACAGCTCGTTGCGCCACGCATCCAAAAAAGTTTCACTCGCCATTTGTGCGGCGGAAAAATCGCGTCCTATTGAAATCTTGTGTGAATGCTATGAAAAAAATGGGCTTTATTCTCCGGATTATTGCAGCGGCCTTGTTCTCATTTTCCGTCTATGCCGCTTCGGTTATTCCCATGACGCTGAACGAAATGGTAACCAGCGCGGACACCATCGTCGTCGCCCGTTGCACGGAAATAAAAAGTTACTGGCAAGACAACAAAATCGTGACCGATAACCTTCTTGATGTCCAAAAAACCATCAAGGGCGAGAGTATTGCGCAATACATCGTTACCACTTTGGGCGGCACGGCTATGCATCCCCGTTTGAAGGCCCCAGTGAATATGGCCATACCCGGTGGCGCCAGCTTCCTAGCCGGCGAGGAAGTATTGCTTTTCACTCGCCGAAATGAGCGCGGGATCAACCAGATCGTAGGATTTACGCAAGGCAAATTGATTATCGAAACCGACGCGGCCACTGGCCAAAAGCAGATATCCGTGGGACAGAAAGTTGTCACCAATCAACCGGGCGCCGCGGACGAACTCGATTTCTTGTTCGCGCCTTTCTTTGCTGCAAAGCCCCACGAGGCGCGAATTCGAATTCGAAAAATCGAACTTTCCGAGATGCTTGAAAAAATTCAAGCCGAGCTTGCCCCGCTTTAGCTTCGAGCAGGGGCTTGGCATTCGCGAGATTGAAAAACTCTGCTTTGATCCATCCCGGCAACGACGTGGAACCAATAAGATTGATATGAACAGGAACCTCTGTATGCGATTCCATCGGACGGCATGTTTGGCAGTATTATTTTGTTTGCTCCTGCCGGTGGCAGTGCTAGGAGAGGAAGCAAATTCGATCGCGGAACCTGCGGTCGGCCAAAGTATCGCTTCTCCTTCTTCCGATGGGGCAGCCGGGGAGAAAAAGAGAGGCCAAATATCGATCGTGATCCTCGCGGACGATCCGAATTACGAAAAGTTTCTCCAGGAGTCCGCTGCGGAAAAACTGCCCGAGCGCCCCGTCAGCCTAATGTTGGACACGACGCAAAGGGTAGAGCGTGTCATAGTGTTTCCTCCGCCACTGGAAGCCGGCAACAAGGCCAACAAAAGCCAATTATTTATTTTTCAGAATGTCACCCAGGCGAGCCCTCCGGCCGAGGCTCCGGCAGTCTCGCTGATGGACTTTCGTCGGGAGCAGATCGAAACTGTCCGAAAAACTGCTGCAGGGAAGAACGCACCGTGAACTTCTGCATTTTATTCAGCCGGTTCGTCGGTTTGGGTCTGCTGGTAGCCGTGCTGGAGGCTTATGCCGGCGGCAACAGGCTGCAGCAAAACCCAGAGGAGCCTCTCAATCCTATCCAGATGCGCTGGGACCCGCGGTTGATGCCCATTAAATGGGTGCTGAGCCGTGACGGATATCCAGGTTCCGGCATTACCAACGCGCAGATCGAGGCGGAGTTGCAGGCCGCGTTTGCTACATGGGAGGCGGTGGATACCAGCAGTGTCCATTTTTCATATCAGGGCCAGGTGAACCGGCGGGCCGGCGAGATTGACGGCTACCACCTGGTTACCTTCACAGACCCGGAGGCGGAATTTCCCCCCGGCGCGGTTGGTCTCGCAGTCACCTGGACGTTTCTGCAGACAACGACGGTCGATGCCACCAACGGCGACCTGGACGGCAACGGAACCCAGGATATCCCCTCCGGCATTTATTCTCCGGGCACGATTTTCGATAGCAACATACTGTTCAATTCCAGTTACGATCTGTCCATCAGCGGCGCCCATGGTAGTGCCGATATCCGAGCCATAGCACTACACGAAATCGGTCATTCACTCGGCCTGTCACATTCGTCGCTACCCGAGGCTGTAATGTGGCCATTTGCCAATCCGGATGTCGAGAAAGACCGGATCCTCGCCTTGGACGATATTGCCTATGTCTCCGCGTTTTATCCGCAAGAGCCCTCGTTCTCGGCCCTCTTTGGCAGTGTTACCGGCAGGGTCACCAGTGGCTTCGATAATAACCGGGTGTTGGGCGCGCACGTTTATGCAGCCGATATTGCCTCCGGCGAAAAGGTCGTAGGCGCCTACAGCGGACTTGACGGCTCCTTTACGCTGCCGTTGCCGGCCGGAAACTTTTTTATCGGGATTGAACCCCTCGACGGCGATCCCATTGCCTTGGATCCGCAGCGCATCAACGACGTCATTGCCGGTACCTCGGACACCAGTTTTACCACGGAACTCTTTGATGCCAATGAATCGAATATCGAAGCCGATCCGCTGGCAGCGATGCCGGTCGGCGTCAGCGCTGGCGTCGCCACGCCAAATATCAATCTGGTCACCAACACGGTCAATGTGCCGGGAGTCAGCCGCGTGCTGCTGCCTGGAATCAATTATTTTTCCTATCCAGTTGCCGTGCCTGAGGGCTTAAGAGCGTTCGAGCTGCTGCGCGCGTTAGGCGACGCCACGGAAATCAATTCTATTGACCGGCTGAATCCCCGCACGCAATTGTTCGAGCGGACAAGCTACGTCAACGGGACCCCGGCGGGTATGAATTTCCCCATTCGCAGAGGCGAGGGGTATGTTGTTCACGCACAAAAACAAAAAGCCGTTACCTTTATCGGTGTGCCGGACTGCCCCCGCATTTCCTTGCTGGAGGGTTTAAATCTTATCGGCGTCCCTTGCCCGCCGTCCACTTACAGCG
>DJFO01000323.1:7583-14194 GCA_002432555.1 Marinagarivorans sp. UBA5870 | reverse complement strand
TTTTCGGGCCGCGCAAAATCGTGAAATCGCGATAATCCCTGCGCCGCAGATAGCATCAAAAGAACGCCGATTAAAATTTCAGGTACGCCGGGATTATCAGGCGTCGGTGAGCCGAACAGGCCATAGAGGATAATCGCCGCGAACAGGCATAGCACAGAAGCAGGCAATGTAAGGATAGAGCGCACCATAAACATCACCCCACCATGAAGGCGGGGTGTGTGCAAGCTTTGTGTAAGATGATGATGTCCGGTTTATTGATCCGGGTTGAAAAGGCGCGGCGGCGCGGCCAGCGGATTTGCCTACCGCGGCGAGCTGCCTCTGCTTGCCCAGCTCTCCGTGGGGGCCGGGCTGGTCGGGCTTATGGCGGTGATCGGCATGCGGGTTCATCAAACCAACGCCCGTTTGCGCGCTGTGCGGAATAGCCTCCAGCAGCAGCGTGAAGAATTGGTCAATCTTAATTCGCTGGCACACGCGGTGAACGCCCACTTGGACGTGGATGTCATTATGAAAAGCCTTATGCAGGCGATGCAGCGGCTGTATCCGTTCGAGGCGCTCTATATTCTGACTTTCGATGAACCAAACCAAAAAGTCGAAGTTTTCGGCGTGTATGGCTCTTCCATGACGGAACAGGAGCACGCCGCTTTTCGGCGCTTCAAGTTTGATCTGCAGCGCGACGGCGACAGTGTTTTTGTCCGGTCGCTGCTGAAAAGGAAAACGGTTTACCTGCCAAAAATCACACCCGCCATAATGGCTCAAAGCGCCCCAGTGGACGCCGAACTCTATGCGATAAAACCGAGTGTGTCGCTCGCGTATTTCCCGGTGGTGGTACAAGATCGGGTGGTGGCGGGCGCGGCTTTTATCAACTACGAAAAAAACTTCGATCTGCAACCGCGCGACCTGGAATCCATTCAGCAGCTGCTGGTGCAGGTGGGCACGGCCGTGCGCAACGCCGCGCTATTCCGCGAGCTCGCGGATGCCAAGGAAAAAGCCGAACTGGCGCAACAAAAAGCCCAGGCATCGGAGGAGACCAAAAGCCGGTTTCTCGCCAACATGAGCCACGAAATTCGCACGCCGCTCACAGCGATCATGGGGTATTCGGAGGCGCTTGCCGAAGATGGCCTCAGCCGAGACGACCGCACTAAATTTGTCAGTCACGTTTTGCGCAGCGGCAAGCACCTGCTCAGCATGATCAATGACATTTTGGACATTTCCAAAATCGAGGCGCGCAAAATTCAGGTCGAGCAGCTCAGCTGCAATTTGGTGGAAGTCCTCTGCGATATAGATTCCTATATGCAAATCAGGACCCAAGCAAAAAAACTTGAATACCGCTTGGATTTGGAATTTCCCATTCCCCAGACTATGGTGACCGATCCGACGCGTTTGAAACAAATTTTACTGAACCTGGGAAATAACGCGGTCAAATTTACCTCGGACGGGGAAATTACCGTGCGGCTCAAGGTCATCCAGGAAGGAATCCTGGAGATCCGCATAGCCGATACGGGAGTCGGCATAGGCGATGCGGAAAAGTCGAGAATTTTTAACGCCTTCGACCAAGCGGATACCTCCACCACCCGCCTATTCGGCGGCACCGGCCTCGGTTTGTACATCTCCAAAAATCTCGCCCAACTGCTCGGGGGCGATCTTACATTCGAAAGCTGCAAAGGCGTCGGCAGTACCTTTGTCCTCACGCTGCCCTTCGGAACGCACACGGGGACCTACATTCTGGATGCTGAACAGTTCGCCCATTACTTGGCGGACGTGCAGGAATCTAAAACCTACAGCGGCGTTCCGAAGCTCAGTGGGCGTGTACTAGTAGCGGAGGACAACCCGGAAAACCGCAGCCTGGTCACACGCCTGATCCGCCAGACCGGCATGGAAGTGGACGTCGTGGAAGACGGCAGTAGCGCCGTGGCCGCGGCGACCGGCACGGAATATTCCGTGATTCTGATGGACATGCAGATGCCTGTCATGGGGGGACGCGAAGCCGCGCTTGTCCTCCGCCAGCACCAGGTGGCCACGCCGCTCGTGGCATTTACGGCCAATGTTATGAAGCACCAGATGGAAGAGTATGAAAAGCTCGGGTTTGCCGCGGTAGTTGAAAAACCCATCAGTCGAGATGTGCTCTTCCAAACTCTCAAGCGAGTCTTGCACAAGCCGCTGCAGCGCAGTTGCAAGGTGCTGATTGCGGAAGATAATGAAGTCAATCAGATGATCCTGTTTCGCTATGTTACCCGAGCTTGCGAACAAACGGAGGTTACCCTGGCGGCGAATGGCCAAGAGGCGGTCGAGTGGGTGAAAAAACAGAAATTCGATCTGATTCTGATGGATATGGAGATGCCGGTCCTCGGCGGCCTGGCCGCCACCGAACGCATCCGCGCGCTCGGCGACGATACTCCGCTGTATATCGTTTCTGGCAACGTCAGTCCTGAGGACCGGGCGCGCGCGCTAAGAGCGGGTGCTACCGGCCACGTGGCCAAGCCTCTGGACAAGGACCAGATTTTGCTGCTCATTGAACAGACACTTTCATAAGCGCTGCCACAGCGCCGAAGCTTGCCGTAATCAGCCGGCCTGCGCGGAATTTACGCTCGGCGAGCCAGCACAAAAAACAATCAGTCGCGTATTTGCGCGAGAGGAAATGGACATATTTCGATTGCGAAAGCGTAAATTTTTGCCAGACTCATAACAAAAGCCCTCTCGCGAAGGTCTATGATGCAAATTCGGATGATCGATAAAGGCGCGAACAAAAATAACCTTGTTGAGAAGCGGATATGAGAGTCGGAATTCTAACCGGTGGGGGTGATTGCTCCAGCCTGAACGCCGCGATCCGCGGCGTGGCAAAAACCCTGATCGAAACCGCCGAGGCGGAAATTATCGGTATCGAAGACGGTTTTCTCGGTTTGATGGAACGGCGGGTCCAGTACCTCGACCGGCGCGATTGCATCGGGCTGATCCAAACCGGCGGCACGATTCTAGGTACCTGCAACCGCGCGTCACCACTCAACTATCACGGCAAAAATGTGGCCCCCGCCGTAGCCGATTATTATCGCGAACTCGGGCTGGATTGCGTAGTGGCGCTCGGCGGTGACGGCACTATGTCGATCTGCCACGAGATGGCGCAATACGGCATAAACTTCGTCGGGATTCCCAAAACTATCGATAATGATCTGATGCACACGGACCGCAGTTTCGGCTTTGATACGGCGGTGAACATTGTCGCGGAATCAATGGATCGGCTGCATACCACCGGCCGAAGTCACCACCGGGTCATGATCGTCGAAACCATGGGCCGCTATGCGGGCTGGATCGCCCTCTACGGTGGAGTCGCCGGCGACGCGGATATTATTCTGCTGCCGGAATTTCCCTATGATTTGGACGAAGTAATCAAAGTGTTGCGACGACGCGCGCAGCAAAACAGCTACTCGATGGTATTGGTGGCAGAAGGCGCTCGCCCGCGCGACGGCACCCACGTCGTCAGCCGCAATATCGCCAACAGCCCTGACCCCGTGCGTCTCGGCGGAATCGGCCATTTTCTGCAAAAGCAAATTGAGGAGCACCTGGATATGGAGGTGCGAACCACGGTCCTCGGCCACGTACAACGCGGGGGACCGCCTACCTCCTTCGACCGCATTTTCGCCACCAATCTCGGCTGTTACGCAGCACAGCTGGTGCTGGAACGGCGGTACGACTGCATGGTGAGCGTCACGAATAATTGCCTTGGCTCGGTCGCCTTGGCGGATGTGGCCAATCGAACCCGCAAATTGACTCTGGACGATATGACTTTGCTCAGCGCAATTTATTCGGGTATCAGTTTTGGCGTAGCCGATATGCACAGCCTCCTGCCCGATCGTAAAAATCTCCAGCCGCGCCTGCGGTAAGCGATTCCGGACCTGCGCGGCCCGCCCCACACGACGGAGCCACATTCCTCTGGATCCCCGCCTGCGCGGGGATGACGTGAGGAGAGTGGCCCCGCGGAACCCTGCAGGTGCTCAGTGCAAAGCTCCGNNCCGCGCAGGCGGGGATCCAGTGACCAGGATCACTGCTGCGTCCGGCGTCAGCTCACCAGGGCCAGCGAATTCCACCGCCCCAGTCGAATGCTGTTGGTATTGCGCATGGACTGCATTGCGGTAAAGCCCCGCTCTTCCAAAGCCCGCAACGCCTTTTCCGCGAGGTAGACCTCAGCACACGGCTTTAGAGCATCGTCACCGTCCGCATCGGTATAAACGTGCAGCGGCATATCGGCGAGAATACAGGGACCAGGTTCGGCGCTCCTGCCGCCGCGGGCAAAACCTTCTACCAGCGCCAGCAATAAAAGATATGCGCTGTTGCCCCACAAATAAAAAGCGTGCGCACCCGGTGCGGGTAATTCCTCGTAGGCGAAGCTGTCGATCACGGCCGTTTTTCCGCCGTAGGGTAGACGTACCAGATAACGCGGCGCCGCGACGAAAACCCGCGCAGAGTGATTATGTCCGCGCAGCTGTTCCCACGCCTCTTCCGCGGCGGCCGTGAGCGGCTGCGGAACGTCCATCCACGCATCCATGTGCCCGCCCGGTTCCGCCAGAGCACCGGCCAACAGCAGTGCGCCCACCTGCTCGGCCAGGTCGACCAACCTGGCGAGCAGGCGAACATCGTCCTCCGTCCCGGCGAGCAGCGGGTCCGACAGCAGTAGGTCGTAACCTTTTTCCTGATTGGCCTGCAGGTTCTGCAGCAGCGCCGATTGTGTTAGATCGCCGCCAGCGCGCTCCGCATCCGTCAATATTTCCGCCTCGGACACGTCGAGCAGAAATAACTGACAGGCGCGGTCCAAGTCGAGCCGCCGCCGCAGCAGGTCCAAGCTGCGCCAACTCGCTTCGAGTTTCTGAAATGATGTGGCGTGCATGATCTGCCGCATCACCTGATTCACCGCCTGATCAACAGCCCCCAAATACTCTTCGGTTTTGGGATGGTCTCCGGGTTGCAGATAGGGCGCCAAGGTCTGTCGGATCAGCTGTTCGATAGTGTTTTCCGAAACGCTGGCTCCGCGCAGAAGCGACTCCAGCAGTTGGTCGTTTTGCACCGCCGCCGGCCGCGCGACCGGATCCGCAGCGGGATCCGCGGTGGGCGCCGCGATCAAACCATCTTGCTGCAGCGCTGCTACCGCCTGAGCAAATTGCGCGGGCGAGCGCAATTGTTGTTTGAGCTGCTGATAACGACGGAAAAGCGCGACCTTGTCGTAGAGGTGATCTGGATGAAGATCATCCAGACTGTTGAAGCGGATCGGTTGATCCCCCAACGGGAGCGTTAGGCTGACGCCAAGGCGCTCGAAGACTTCTTCGAAAGTGTCGCCGTCCACGCGTAGATGCTTGCGGCGGGAAAGTGGCAGAGCGGCGCCGCCTGCGCCGGAAAAATTGCCGAGCACCAGCACCCGGAGCGCCGGCGCGCTGCCGGCGGATTCCGCACGGTTCTGCTCAAACGTCATGACTCCTGAACGCACACTAATACTCGGCACGTCTGCTCCTCGTCTGGTTTATGGGGGAAAGTCCCGGGCAAAGCGCGTCCTCAAAGGGCGCGAAACAAAAGCCGGATGTTGCCAATGGTCAGAATGTCATCGTTTTCGAACAAGCAGCGCGTGACTTTTTTGCCGTTGACGGAAACTCCGTTGGTGGAGTAATTATCCTGAATTTCCCAGCAGCCGTTGTCCCAGCGAATTACCGCATGCAGGTTGGATACTGTCGGGTCCTCGAGCACCACGTCGCACAATTGACTGCGACCTAAACTCCACTCGCGGTCAACACCGAGCGGCAGCTTGAGTTCGATAACCGAACCCTTTTTGGTGCCTGATTTAACGAGCAGAACTGCGGGGGTGCGATTGGCATCCAGGGCTTTTTTGCCGAGCGCGCGCACTAACCATTGAGAATTATTTTCCTCGGTCGAATCGGCATCGGAAGTATCGGAACTCGGCAGATTGACCACACGAAAAAATGAGGATTCGATCATAGTGCGGTTGCCGCCCGCGTCGCCGTGCAAGCCGGGAAAATCGCTCGATACCAAACGGTCGTAATTTTCCTCTGCCTCGCCAAACTCCGCATCGATAAATACCAGTTTTTCGTCGCCGATGGTTATCACGTCCCCATGGCGGAGCTGCGTCGGACTCGTCACTCGCATGGTATTTATGAAGGTGCCGTTGGTGGAGTCGAGATCTTTGAGGATCACCGTGTCTGAATTAACAACCAGAACTGAGGCGTGGTGGCGGGACAAAAGGCCGGAGTCAACGGAAATATCGCACTGGCTGCTGCGGCCGATCAAGATCGAGGATTTATCNNCGAATAAAGATGGTCGGAGCGGACGCTTTTCAGGCGAAATTTAGTCTGCATCATCATTTACCAAAAAGGGCTTTGAAAAGGCTCGGCAAGATAGCGAAAACCCTACAGCAAACGAGCAAGTTGACGCGCTATTGTCTTATATCGATAGAGTAAGATAAATGGTAACTTACGCCAAGTTACAATTGAAACGCCCGTGCGAATAACGACAGGCGGAAATTATCAGGCGGCTGCGCTGCCGCCTGCGGTTTGGAGAGGGTAAGGAACTGCTCACTGCAAGTGCGCTCAACGGCTGAGAATTGCGAGAATTTCCTG
>DJFO01000323.1:3323-7503 GCA_002432555.1 Marinagarivorans sp. UBA5870 | reverse complement strand
AACTCCTGCTCCCAATAGCGCAATACGTGCGGTTTGACCGCACAGAGTTCGCTGACTTCGCCGATGGTGAAATAACGCTTGCCGGGAATGACCGGCAGCTCATTGTTGTGGCTTGGTTCCAACATAAGCTTCCACCCGCGCCCGCAATTTTTGCCCCGGTTTGAAAGTCACCACCCGACGGGCGGTGATGGGAATTTCTTCGCCGGTTTTGGGATTGCGGCCGGGGCGTTGTTTCTTATCCCGCAAATCGAAGTTGCCGAAGCCGGACAGCTTGACCATTTCATTGGCTTCCAACGCTTCCCGAATTTCATCGAAAAAGGTTTCCACCAGCTCTTTGGCTTCGCGTTTGTTAAACCCCAGGTCCTCGTATAATTTTTCTGCGAGATCCGCTTTCGTGAGAGATTCAGACATATTGCCTACCTTAAATTGGCTCCGAACTCCTCTTCCAGGCACTTCACAACCGCCGTCATGGAAGCGTTAACTTCTTCGTCTTTCAACGTTCGTGAAGGATGTTGGAAAGTTAAACTAAAAGCAAGGCTTTTTCTTTTAGGATCAATACCTTCCCCGACGTATACATCAAACAACTTTAAGTTTTTTAACACATCACCTGCCGTTTTTCGAATGCTTGTCTCCAGATCTGCGATACAATGCTGTTTATCCACCAGGACGGCTAAATCGCGGGTGACCTCGGGAAACCGGGACAATTGCTGAAACCGCGGCAGCGCCGCCTCGAGCGCAATCGGCATATCGAGCTCAAAGACATACACCGGCCGGGTCAGGTCCAGCGCTTTGAGGATACTCGGATGCAGCGCGCCTACATAACCGGCGGACCGCCCATCCAACAGAACCTGCGCTGCCTGGCCGGGATGCAGGAGTTCGGCCGTCGGCCAAGCCTCGAATGTGACTCCCTTGCCCCGGGCTGCCACCGCCAGCAGACTCTCCACATCCCCTTTCACGTCGAAGAAATCCAGGTCGCGGGACTTTTCCGCCCAGCCGGCCTGCCGCACTGAGCCGTAAGCCAGGCCGGTTATACAGGTCCGTTGCTCCGCAGCCGCCGGGTTTGCGCCACCTAGAAACACCATGCCCACCTCAAACAAGCGCGCCCGAGTTTGTTGTCGATTCAGGTTATTGCGCAGCGTCTGCAGCAAGCCAGCAACGAGCGAAGTGCGCATGCTCGCCATATCCGCGCTGATCGGGTTCTTCAATACCATGGCGGGCACTCCCGGATACAGAAGTGCGTGGAGCTTCGGGTCAATAAAGCTGTAGGTAATTACCTCCTGATAAGCGCGGGCGACGAGGTGCTGTTTTACCGCCGTCACTGGGGTGTGGCTTTCGCTGAGGGATGGCAGGTCCGCCGCAAAAGCCATTGGCCGCGTCGGCAGACGGTCGTAACCATATACCCGGGCAATTTCTTCCAGCAGATCCTCTTCCAAGCCGAGATCAAAACGGTAGCTGGGAACGCGGAAGGTCCAGTCTGCGGCGGATTCGCCAAGCAATTCGAGGCCGAGGCGCCCCAGCATATCGACCGTGTCTACCTGCTCGGGAGCGAGTCCCAGCCCTGTCTCCAACCTAAGCTTGCGCAATTTCACCTGGCGCTCTGCGGGCAGATGCTCCGCGGACTGGACGCCGATCAAGGGTCCCGCTTCGCCGCCGACAATTTCCAGCAGCAAACCGGTGGCACGCTCAATCGCCTTGGCTTGCAGCGCATAATCGACTCCCCGTTCAAACCGGTGGGCGGAGTCTGTGTGCAAACCGTAAGAGCGCGCCTTGCCAGCAACGCTGGTGGGCGCGAAAAACGCGCTTTCCAACAACACCGTTCGAGTGTCCGGACCGACCGCGCTCGCCGCTCCGCCCATCACCCCGGCCAGCGCCAGCGGGCCTCTCTCATCGGCGATCACCAACGAATCGGTGTTGAGCTTGATCACTTGGGCGTTGAGCAACTCGAGGGTTTCGCCGGCGCGGGCGAAACGCACTTCGAGGGAGCCGCCGAGCTTATCCAAATCAAAAGCGTGCATCGGCTGCCCCAACTCAAGCAGGACAAAATTGGTCACGTCCACCACAGGGTCTATGCTGCGAATGCCACTGCGGCGCAATTTTTCCTTCAACCAGGCAGGACTGGGTTGCCGAATGTCGATATTGCGGATCACCCGGCCAACATAATGGGGGCACGCCTCGGGCGCCAGCACTTGGATCGGAAACGTATGCGCGCCGAGAACCTGCACCGGCGCAACAGGCGGCTCCGAGCTCGTGAGCTGGTTGAGCACCGCCACTTCCCGAGCGAGGCCGCGAATGCTCAGACAATCGCCCCGGTTGGGCGTGAGGTCGATCTCAATGAGAGCGTCATCCAGCGCCATATAAACGCGCAAGTCCTGTCCCACCGGGGCGTCAGCGGGCAATTCCCACAGGCCGGAATCATCGTCCCCCGCCTGCAGTTCGGTTTGCGAGCACAGCATGCCGTGAGACTCCACGCCGCGGAGCGCCGCTTTAGTGATTGCCACATCGCCGGGCAGTTGCGCCCCCACCGTGGCGAACGGCACTTTGATTCCTGGTCGTGCGTTGGCGGCGCCGCACACCACCTGCAGGACACCCTCGGGATGGCCTTTAACCTGGCACACTCGCAGTTTGCCCGCGTCCGGATGCGGTTCGACGGAAAGGATCTCTCCGATGACCACCCCGGCAAAAGGGCCGGCGGCGGGTTCTGCGGAATCCACCTCCAGACCGGCCATGGTCAACTGCGCCACCAGCTCCACAGTCGTGATCTGTGGATTTACCCACTCTCTCAACCAAGCTTCACTAAATTTCATAAATTCCGCTATTTTTCCACTGGATTCATGCGGCGATTAGCCGCTTAAAACTGCCGTAAGAAGTTGAGGTCGTTTTCAAAGAATAAACGCAGATCATTGATGCCATAGCGCAACATGGTCAGGCGCTCCACCCCCATACCGAACGCGAAACCCGTATAGATCTCAGGATCGACGCCACTCGCACGGAACACATTGGGGTGCACCATGCCGCAACCCATCACTTCGAGCCAACCGGTCTGCTTGCAAACTCGGCAGCCCTTGCCCCAACACTGGGTGCACTGGATGTCGACCTCGGCGGAAGGTTCGGTAAAGGGAAAGTAGGACGGCCTGAATCGCACGGGTACATCCGCCTCAAAAAACGCCTTCAAAAACTGATCCACCGTTCCTTTCAAATCCGCAAAACTGACGTTCTTATTGACCACTAGCCCCTCCACCTGATGAAACATAGGCGTGTGAGTTAGGTCGGAATCGCACCGGTAGACCCGGCCGGGGCAGACGATGCGGATCGGCGGGGCCTGATTTTCCATGGTGCGAATCTGCACCGGTGAGGTGTGGGTGCGCAGCACGTGGCGCTCATCCACGTAGAACGTGTCGTGCATCGCCCGCGCCGGATGGTGGGCGGGAATATTCAGCGCGGCGAAATTATGGAAATCGTCTTCGATTTCCGGGCCTTCTTCTACAGCGTAACCGGCGCTGCGGAAGATTCCGACGATGCGCTCCAGCGTCCGACTCACCGGGTGCAACCCGCCCGCTTCAGCGGCACGTCCAGGTTGGGTGACATCGACCGCGTCGGCGGCCAACTGCCGCGTTATCTGGGCGTGCTCGAGCTGATCCTTTTTGGCAGTGAGGGCGTCGTGAATCCGCTGTTTCGCCAAGTTGATCTTGGCCCCAGCCTCCGGCCGCTCGTCCGCGGACAGTTGACCCAGAGCCTTCAAGAGCGAAGTCAGATGGCCTTTTTTACCGAGAAAATCCACCCGCACCTGCTCTAGCGCGGCCAATTCATCCGCCTTGCCCACCAGGGCAATGGCCTCATCGGTTAAAGAAGATAAATTCTCCATCGAGCGGTCCCAACTGAAAAGTCGTGTAGTAAAGCAGTTTAAAAGATTCAGACTGCAGGGAACACCCACGCGGAAACGGTTTTGCGAGAATGGGGGGTCCCAAATAAAAAGGGGGAAAAGCGAATGCGCTCTTCCCCCGGCTTTAGTTATTGCGAAACGATGCTAAATCAGGCAGCCAGCGCTTGTTTTGCCGTATTCACAATTGCCGCAAAAGCGGTTTTGTCATGTACAGCAAGATCAGCCAGGACGCGACGATCCAGCGTGACATTGGCCTTCTTCAGACCTGCTATCAGCCGGCTGTAGCTCAAACCTTCAGCG
>DJFO01000323.1:0-3257 GCA_002432555.1 Marinagarivorans sp. UBA5870 | reverse complement strand
GAATACACGGGAGCGAGCTCCATAGTAACCCTTCGCCGCCTTTAAGATTTTTTTGTGGCTCTTGCGCGCCGTAACACCACGTTTTACACGGGCCATAGACTTATCCTCTCAATTTGACTGTAAAGATGCGGCTTAATTGGCGCGCAACATGCGTTTAACCAGCGGCGTGTCTGAAACATTCAGCGTGGAAGTACCACGCAGCTGCCGCTTACGCTTGGTCGTCATTTTGGTCAGGATATGGCTTTTGAAAGCCCGCTTGTGCTTGTAGCCGGCGGCGGTTTTTTTGAACCGCTTGGCGGCGCCACTGTGTATTTTAGCTTTTGGCATAGAGAAATCTCCGCATTTTTGTGCATTCGCACGGTTTTTTGGCAGATAACAAGGCAGCTAAAAAGCCCGGTTATCTCTTCTTTTTCGGGGCAATCACCATCACGATCTGGCGACCTTCCATCTTTGGATGCTGTTCGACAGTACCCAATTCTTCGAGGTCTTTTTCGATGCGCTGCATCATTTCCATACCCAGTTCCTGATGCGCCAATTCTCGACCGCGAAACCGCAGCGATACTTTGGCCTTGTCGCCCTGCTCTAGGAAACGTATCAGGTTGCGTAGTTTTACCTGATAGTCGCCCTCCTCCGTCCCTGGACGAAATTTCATTTCTTTGATCTGCTGCTGCTTCTGCTTCTTCTTGGCAGCCGCCTTGGATTTTTTCATTTCGAAAAGGTGTTTGCCGTAGTCCATCACCTTGCAAACAATCGGTTCCGCTTCCGTCGCTATGGCTACCAGATCTAAGCTGGCTGCTTTGGCTGCAGCCAGCGCCTCATCTATGGAAACTATGCCGACCTGCTGGCCGTCGGCGGCAATCAGGCGAACCTCTTTTGCCTGAATCTGGTCGTTGATCATGGCCTTTTTAGCGCGGGGGGCCTTTCCGTTATCTTTGGTAATAATAAAGTGCTCCTCTGAAAGAATTAAACCCGGAGAATCCGGCGCTAGTGACTGGTGCGACCGCGTTGTGCGATATCCGCCGCGAGCCTAGCGCTGAACTCGGACATAGTCATCGAACCCAGGTCCTCGCCGGAGCGAGTGCGTACGGAAACCGTACCCTGGGCAACTTCCTGATCGCCGACTATGACCAAATAAGGAATCTTCTGGATCGTGTGCTCGCGGATTTTAAAGCCGATCTTTTCATTTCTCAAGTCGGATACCGCGCGGAACCCGTTGTTTTTAAGGGATTTCTCAACATTCTTAGCGTATTCAGCCTGATTGTCGGTGATATTCATGACCACCGCCTGCTCCGGTGCCAGCCAGACCGGGAACGCCGCCTCGTAGTGTTCGATCAGTATGCCGATGAAGCGCTCGAACGAACCCAGAATCGCCCGGTGCAGCATAACCGGAGTCTGGCGCGAGCCGTCCTCGGCCACATACTGCGCCTCAAGACGCGCGGGCATGGAAAAGTCCACCTGAATAGTGCCGCACTGCCACACTCGACCGAGGCAATCCCGCAGAGAGAATTCTATCTTCGGCCCGTAGAAGGCACCCTCGCCGGGTAGCAGTTGCCACTCGAGCCCTTTCGCATTGAGCGCGTCCGCCAGGGCTTTTTCCGCCTTGTCCCAGACCTCATCGCTGCCGACCCGCTGCTCGGGGCGGGTTGAGAGACGTATAAGGATGTCGCTGAAGCCGAAATCAGCGTAGACGCTAAAGAGCAGATCGGTAAACCGCGCGACCTCCGTTTGGATCATGGCTTCGCTGCAAAAAATGTGAGCGTCGTCTTGGGTGAATGCCCGCACCCGCATCAACCCCTGGAGGGTGCCAGATGCTTCGTTGCGGTGACAGGACCCGAATTCCGCCAGGCGCAGGGGTAGATCGCGGTAACTCTTTAGCCCCTGATTGAACACCTGGATGTGGCAGGGGCAGTTCATGGGTTTCACCGCGTAGTCGCGCGCCTCAGACTCCACGGTAAACATGCTTGCGCGAAATTTGTCCCAGTGCCCGGATTTTTCCCAGAGGGTGCGATCGACGATCTGCGGCGTTTTGATTTCCCGGTAATCATTGGCCCGCTGAATCTCCCGCATATAGCTTTCGATCGCGGTGTAGAGCGTCCAGCCGCGGGGATGCCAGAAGACCATGCCCGGGGCCTCTTCCTGCAAATGGAAAAAATTGAATTTTTTGCCCAATTTGCGGTGGTCGCGTTTTTCAGCCTCTTCCAGCCGATGCAGATACGCTGCCAGATCTTTCTTACTGGCCCAGGCCGTGCCGTAGATCCGCTGCAGCATCTCGTTTTTGGAATCGCCCCGCCAATAGGCTCCCGCCACTTTCATTAATTTGAAATGGCCGAGCTTGCCGGTAGCCGGCACGTGAGGGCCGCGGCAGAGATCGATGAACTCCCCCTGGCGGTAGAANNCACGTGAGGGCCGCGGCAGAGATCTTCAAAATCCCCTTGGCGGTAAAGCGATAAGGGCTCGTCCGTCGGGATCGCCTGAATGATTTCTGCCTTATAGGATTCACCAAGGCTTTTGAAATGGGCGACGGCGTCATCGCGGGGCAATACCCGGCGGCTGACCGCCAGGTTCTGTTCCACCAGTTCACTCATGCGCTGTTCGATAGCGGCAAGGTCTTCCGGAGTGAAGGGGCGCTTGTAGGCAAAATCGTAATAAAAGCCGTCGTCTATGACCGGACCTATGGTGACCTGCGCCTCGGGGAATAATTGTTTGACCGCCTGCGCCAGAAGGTGAGCGGTGGAATGGCGGATCACGTCGAGTCCCTCGACAGACTTATCCGTGATTATGGACACGGTTGCGTCGGAATCAATGCGATGCGCCGCGTCTACGGTCCTGCCGTTGACCACCCCTGCCAAAGTTGCTTTAGCCAACCCGGGTCCAATGGCCTGGGCGAGTTCCAGCACTGTCACCGGCTCGGCAAAACTGCGCTGGGAACCGTCGGGCAATGTAATCAAAGGCATGTGTTCGATCCTTGTACCGCGGCGACCCCATGGACCGCGGGAATATAGCTGCGGGGAAAATAAAGCCGGCCAGTATATAGAGAGGAAGGACTGAAAGCCATTGATTTGATAAGGGCGGCTGTGCCGCACGTCGATGGGACGGGCTGCGCTCGAGATCGCGCGCGTGGGAGTGTATCGGCACCCTCGGTCGACATCAATAAATCAGCTGGTCGAGCGCTGATCTGGCCTGCCGCCAAAGCGTTGTTTGCTGCAGCTCGGCAAGGGACGCCGGGGACCCCGCTGGCGGGCGGCTCCGCATAACAG
>DJFO01000014.1 GCA_002432555.1 Marinagarivorans sp. UBA5870 | reverse complement strand
ATCCACCATCCCGCCGGTTCGTTCCTGCAGGTCGATAACCTACCGGTCGATAGCCTATAGGTCGCTAGCCCACCGGTCGATCGAGCATTCGGTAAGCCAGGGCCTCGCTCAGGTGAGGCGCTGCCACTTCGTCTCCACCCTGCAGATCCGCCAGGGTGCGCGCGACCCGCAAGATGCGATCGTACGCTCGGGCGGATAACCGCAGGCGGTCCATGGCGACTGCCAAAAGCTTTTGCGCCGGTCCGGCCAGGGCACAGAATTTTTGCAACTCCGCTCCCTGTAGATGCGCGTTGACCTTACCCTGGCGCCGCTTCTGCAGCGCGTGCACNNGATGCGGATATCGATGCGGTCGAGCAGGGGGCCAGACACTTTGGCGCGGTAGCGCTGCACCTGCGGTGGTGTGCAAGCGCATCGGCGTTGGCTGTCTCCGAGAAATCCACACGGGCAGGGATTCATGGCAGCGATCAATTGAAACTGCGCGGGATACGTGACCTGAGCGCTGGCTCGGGTCGGGTGAATCCAGCCGCTTTCCATAGGTTCACGCATCACCTCCAGCGCCGCGCGGGGAAATTCCGGCAACTCGTCCAAAAACAGTACGCCCTTATGGGCGAGCGTGATTTCGCCTGGCCTGGGGTGACTGCCCCCGCCCACAAGGGCAATGGGGGAGGCGGTGTGATGGGGATTGCGAAACGGCCGCCGTAACCAATTGTGCAGCTCTTTATCCCCGGCGATGGAGTAAATCGCCGCCACCTCCAGGGACTCTACCTCGTCCAGCGGCGGCAACAGGCCGGGCAGCCGGCTCGCCAGCATGGATTTGCCGGCGCCGGGAGGGCCGAAAAGCAGCAGGTTATGACCGCCGGCCGCGGCGACTTCGAGGGCGCGCCGAGCTTGGGTCTGGCCCTTTACGTCCGCCAGGTCGGGACCGGGCGGGACCGCCGCCGCGATTGCGGGGGGCGCGGTCGGCAGCGTCTCGCGCCGGTGCAGATGTGCGCAAACCGCCAGGAGATGATCGGCAAGGCGGTGGGCCGAGTCGCGGCAGAGGCCGGCCTCCATGCCGTTGGCCGCGGGTGCAATACAGGTGCGGCCGGCCTTGGCGCCCGCGACCAGGGCCGGCAGGCAGCCGCGCACCGGCCGTATGGCACCCGAAAGCGCGAGTTCGCCAATAAATTCATAGCGGTCCAATTGATCCGCGGGTATTTGTTCCGACGCCGCCAATATCCCTATGGCAATCGCAAGATCATACCTCCCGCCTTCTTTGGGCAGATCGGCGGGCGCCAGGTTGACCGTGATACGTTTGATGGGAAATTCGAAGTGGCTGGTGAGGATCGCGCTGCGCACCCGGTCGCGGCTTTCTTTTACCGCGGTCTCCGGTAACCCCACTACCGTAAAACTCGGCAGACCGTTGGACAAATGGACTTCGACCGTCACCGGCGGGGCGTCAATGCCCAACTGGGCGCGGGTGTGGACTATAGCGAGAGACATGGCGCGAATCCTTGCGAGGGTGAGGGATTTTAGTGTTTTGCGGGGAGGTTTGTCAGCTTTTCCAGCACAAGGGACGGGCTCTATCCGCGAATCTGAAAATCTTTTACATGTTCCGGGAGTGCTGCCAGGCTCCCGGGAAATCATCCACCACTCGGTGCCGCCATGGCTGCCCAATGCCCCCCTTGCCTAACCGAAAATACTGCTCTTTGACATTTCGCACAAAAATGCCGTAAAGCCAAAATAACACCTGCTAATTTCTTCGCTGGCCATCGCCAAAACACGCCGTGTATGATTACCTGCGCCGGCAGAAGCCCGCACTCTTTATTGATTCGTTCAAGAAAAGGAGATTTCGCTATGACCATCCCCGTACTAGCTATTCCACCTCTACTCACCTGGCCAAACTTCACCACCGTCGCTGGCCCGCTGATCGACCCAGCCGATGGCACCAGTGTCGACGCTCTAACCGCTTTCAATTTCAACCTCCCAAGCCTGCCGCCGCGTAACCTCGGCGGGCAGTTGGCGGTGGCGGACCCTAACGTCATTACGATTACACCCAACGCGCAAATCGTTGCCGGAGTGGCACAAACTCCTGGGCTGCTTTCCCATGAGCAATTTCATTACGACGTAGGCATTGCGACCGCGAGGGCCCTTGCCCGTCACCTCGCGGCGCTACGCGCACCTAATCTGGCCGCATTAGGCACCGCCGTACGCGATGCCGCCAACCTCCATTTCACTGTCCGCGCCGGTCTGATTCAACGGCGATATGACATTGATACTCGACACGGCACCAATGCGCATTACCAGCGAATATGGAAGAGCCGCATGGCAGCCTGCTTGGCGAACCGGCGCAGCGAAACGATTGGGGGATTTTATCTTTGATACTAAGGACAATCTCGCCGTCTGATTCTTGTTTGTTTACCTAAAGGAGCGCAGGGCACTGGAAACAAGCAATAACTTATCGCGTGAAATAATTCGTGAAGATAATGACTTTCCGGGATGGTGGGTTGTGTGCTTGTGGAGACTAAGCGCGATCTGGCTGCTGTTACGGTTTCCCTCCGAATAAAGGATGATCTTGCGTCACTCCTCACTAGGTAGTCAAAAGTGAAATCGGCGGGACACTGGCTCTGTTACTTGCCGGCGCGCCCCTCGCCCGCTTGCCTAACCGAAATTCGCTGACTAGGCTTTTTTCAAGTTGTCCCCTCGAGTACCGCTCGGGGTACTGAATTCCAAATAACCGCTGCCGCGGCTGCTTGCTATTGAATCTAAGCCAAGGCTGCCGAGTCGGCTCNNCGGTTCCTATGGCCATTATGAAAGGAAATATTATGTCCGCCCCACAGATCGGCCCAATTTCGTCACTGTTATTTACCTTATTGATCGCTGCATCCCTGACAGTTACGGGCTGCGGTGGCAAAAACAAAAAAGTCGTTCCGACGCCGCAGAGTACCTCGTCAAGTTCTTCCGGCACCACCTCGTCGTCGTCTTCGTCCTCAACGTCCTCAACCGGCAGCGTCACGGGTCCCGCCGAGAATCCAGTTACT
>DJFO01000141.1:3266-3673 GCA_002432555.1 Marinagarivorans sp. UBA5870 | reverse complement strand
AGCTTATTGGTTGCCGGTGATTTTCATTGGCCTTATGGGCCTGGCCTTCGCGCTCTACGCGGTGCTTGACGGTTACGACTTGGGGGTGGGCATTTTGCTGCCGCACGACGCAGAGCCCCAGCGCGATATGATGATCGCTTCCATAGGGCCTTTCTGGGACGCCAACGAAACTTGGCTGGTGCTTGGCGTCGGTTTGTTATTGATCGCCTTTCCCAGCGCCCACAGCCTCATTTTGTACCACCTGTATATTCCCGTTACCCTGATGCTCGCCGGCTTGATTCTGCGCGGAGTCGCGTTCGATTTTCGCGCTAAAGCGCCGCCTCACGATAAAAATCTGTGGGACCGAGTTTTTAAAGGCGGCTCACTGCTCGCGACGCTCGCCCAGGGTTATATGCTCGGCCTGTTTG
>DJFO01000141.1:0-3224 GCA_002432555.1 Marinagarivorans sp. UBA5870 | reverse complement strand
GGCGCGCGCGGCGCGCTGGACGCGGCTGTGCGGCCGCCTGACGGCTTTGGGTATCGCCGCGGTTTCCGTGGTCAATCTGTTCAAGAGTGGCAATATCTTCGGTAAGTGGTTCGGCACCCCGGCATTATTGCTGATCCCGCTCCTGTGTTTTTGCGCCTTCGTTGCGGTGGAGCTGTATTTGCGCCGATTTACCCATAAAGCCGGCAGGGAAGACAAGGATCGCGGCTGCTGGATTCCCTTTGTCGGCTGCGTCGTGATCTTTCTGTCTTCCTTCGCCGCACTGGGCTACAGCTTCTTTCCCTATGTGGTGCCGGGGGAGATGGATATATGGCAGGCGGCCAGCGCGCCCGAATCCCTCTGGTTCATCCTGGTCGGGACGCTCATAGTGCTGCCTGCCATAGTCGTCTACACGGTGTTCTCCTATCGCGTGTTTTGGGGGAAGACCCGGGAACTCACCTATTACTGAACGATCAGCTGGCGTAACCGACGCCGTTCGCCATCAGCACCGCCAAAAAGGGAATGATGCAGAGCAAGAGCAGTTCCAGGCGAATTACCATGACCACGGATTTTGGTACGGTGACAGGGCCGGTCGGGCGGCGATTTTTTAATATAAATATGGTGGGAATTATGGACAGTAGGGCCACCAGAACAAATAGGGTGACCTTGGTGTGGAAAATCCAGTTTTGGCTGTAGAAGCCCGCCGGTTTGCCCACCCAGAACCACAGCCCCAAACCAGCCGATAACACCAGCACGGCGCAGGCCCCGTAAGCGATATCCAGCACGGCAATTCTTTTCATCTGCTGCGCTTCCACCTGTTTTTTCAGCAGCAGGTGCTGCACGGTCAGCAGGGCGAAGAGGGCAAAAATTCCGATAAAGTGCAGGTAGCGAACAAACAAATCGGTAGTCATAAAATTCCTAAGTGAATCGAGTTAAATTTGCGGGCAGCGCACTGTGGCGGTGGCGGCCTTCTGAGGTTGATAACGCACATTGCTAATCACCGCGGCAAACGCTCCCGCGGTTTGCAGGCCAAAGGGTGCGTCCACTTTGGTGAAATCCGCGCGATCGTTGCCGAAACAGCGCAGGTCGATGCTGACAGTGTGCCATTGGTCGCGGCTGAAGCCGTTGAGTGTGTCACTGATGTTGAGCGCGTTGCCGGTCAGTCGGCCGGTGAAGAGCACGGCTTCCACTTTTTCTTTTGCCGGTCGAGTGATCTTGATATCGAAGACCACCGCCGACTGCGCGGCAAACAGGGGCAATAAATTGTGCTGGGCAAAGCCGTCCCGCAAAATGACGCGACCCGGACTCGAGCCGTCCCAGCGGGCCTCGACACCGTAGCCGCGGCTCGTTTCAGGCCGCGCGCTCATGGCGCCGAAGCCGCTGGTGCCCGGCACTTTGACCGGGCGACTTTCCAAGGTGAGTCGCTCCAAATAAAACTGCCAGCCCTGCTCGGGTCCAAAGCTGAGCGGCGCCACCTCACCCAAGGTTTTGCCCAGGCGGCAGCCGTATGGCCAGGCGCTCGCGTCTTCCGGCAGAGGCTGCCAGGCCGAGGGTTTGTCCGCATATCTGAGGCCGTAGTCGAAGGGGAACAGGGGATCGTAATCCGGGTCGCCAACATTCACGGTCGCGTCGCACACCCCTTTCGGCCAGGAAAAACTCAGCCGCCCTTTAAAATCAAAGTGTGCTTTGCCGTCCGGCAGGCGCAGCAGGACGTCGGCGACCCCGGCGCCCTCGGTGCCCGGCTGCCAGGCGGCGACGAAGGCGTCCGCCGCGTTTAATTCCGGGTTTACCCAGCGCGGCCGGCCCGAAAGAAAAACGGCCACCACCGGAATGCCTTGGGATTTCAACTGCTTCATCAGGCGCAGGGGACCCTTGTCCGGCAATGCGAGCGTGTCCAGGTTCTCCAAGTCGCCGTGCATTTCCGCGTAGGGCAGCTCACCGAAGACCACTATGGCCGCGTCGACCGGTTCGGTGATGGCGCCGTCCTCCCGCAGAATCGCTTTGCCGCCGGCCGCGGCCATAGCCCGCGCTAGGCCGGCGTAAATCGTTGTCGCTCCCGGGTACATGTGATTGGGATTGTCGCGCCCCTGCCAGGTCACCGACCAACCACCGGCCTGCATCGACACGGAATCAGCGCCCGGTCCGGCCACCAAAATATTTAACCCGGGGCTGAGCGGGAGGACCCCGTTGTTCTTCAGCAGCACCATGGATTCGCGCACGGCCTGGCGCGCGAGCTCGCGGTGCATGGGGTTGCCGATCAGGTCCGGCTGCACGGCGGCGGACCTGTAGGCGGGGCTCGGTTTTTTCCACAGACCCAGGCGCATTTTTACCCGCAGAATGCGCCGCGCCGCATCCTCGATGCGCGCCGCGGGAATGGTGCCGTTCCACACCTGTGCCAGGGTGTTGCGGTAGAAATTTTTCCAATCGGGCGCGTTGGGGATCATGAAGAGGTCAACGCCGGCGTTCACCGCCGCGGCGCAGTTATCGATGCTGCACCCGTGGATGTGGCCTATGGCCTGCCAGTCGCTGACCACCAGGCCGTCAAAGCCGAGTTGCTCTTTGAGCAAATCCGTCAGCAGCCGCTTGTTCGCGTGGGAGTGTACGCCGTCCCACCAGCTGTAACTCGCCATTACCGTTTGCACGCCTGCTTCTATGGCGGTTATGTAGCCGGGCAGGTGCAGGCGGATCAGTTCGGCTTCATCGCCGACGGTATTGCCCTGGTCGTCCCCGAACAGGGTGCCGCCGTCACCGATAAAGTGTTTGGCCGAAGCGAGCACGCGGTTCTGGTCGAGAAACTGCCGGCTGCCCGGTTGCCCCTGGAGGCCGAGTACCGCCGCGGCGCCGAGTTTTGCCACCAGGTTTGGTTCTTCACTGAAGCTCTCATAAGTGCGTCCCCAGCGATCGTCGCGGGCAACGGCGATGGTGGGCGCAAAATTCCAGTCGAGGCCCGTAGCGGCGATTTCCAGCGCGGTCGCCGCGGAGATGCGCGTAACCAAGTCGGCGTTGCGCGTGGCGCCCAGGGCGATGTTGTGCGGGTAAAGGGTCGCGCCTCGCACATTGCCGTGGCCGTGCACCGCGTCGACGCCCCAGATGAGGGGAATCGGAATTTTGCCCGGCTCCGGTGTCATGGATGCCTGGTAGAGTTTGTCCGCGAACTGCACCCATTCCTGGGGCGTGGATTCCGCTTTGTTATTGGGGGGCTGGCCGCCACCGTTGAGCACCGAGCC
>DJFO01000255.1:1053-6405 GCA_002432555.1 Marinagarivorans sp. UBA5870 | reverse complement strand
CTCAGGGTGAAACTGCACCCCCTCTACGGCGTGAGTCTTGTGGCGCAGCCCCATGATCTCCTTGCAAGAGCCGTCAACCTCCTCGGTCCAACCGGTAATCTCGAGCACTTCAGGCAGAGTGTCCCGCTCCACGATCAGAGAATGATACCGAGTTGCCGTCAGGGGGCTGGGAAGGCCGGCAAAAATTCCCGCCCCAGCATGATGAACCGGCGACGTTTTGCCATGCATGACTTCCGCCGCCCGCACAATGCGGGCACCGAAGACGCTACCGACGCATTGATGCCCGAGACAAATCCCAAGGATCGGCACCTGCCCAACAAACTGCCGCAACAGGGGCACGCAAATACCGGCTTCATTCGGGGTAGAAGGACCCGGTGAAAGGACTATATGGCTCGGGGCCATTGCCCTCACCTGCGCCAAGCTCCATTCATCATTGCGGATCACTTTGACAGCTGCGCCCAACTCGCGGAGGTATTGGACGATGTTATAGGTAAAGGAGTCGTAGTTATCCACCATTAACAACATGACACAACCAAGCGCGCGAAAACAGTATTATACGAAATAGAGATTGTCCGCACAGACCCAATCCGTGTCGACCCACTTTACAAAAGCTCTCCGCCCCCGCATTGGGAGAATCGACACGGGGCGGCGCTATGTCTAGAATTGTCAGTAGCGAGGTCTGTTTCACAATCGGCGCAATCGGGCAATTCATCGCGGAATGCCCACGAGACTCCAATAAAATCGCGCCGCTCGGCCCTCCCCGATCGTTTTATTAGCCCGTTAGATCTCCAAAGCCGCTCAGACCCTCAGGGAGCGACGGAGAGTTGGAATACAATTTGCTCAAGCCCCAGGAATAACGAATTTCACTGGATCGGCAGGTGGTCGGTTAGTTAGGTCGGCCGACAGCCACTGCAATAGGGTCAGGGGTGGATCCACGCTCACGGCCGAGCACCCTTAAGTGAGTTAGAGCGCAGATATGTCACGCAAACCGATAAAACCTGGCCATTTGGAATTGATCAACCAACGCGGCCGCGAGCCCATTCAACCGCCGCGGCTGCTCGCCCATATTCAAAAACACAGCCAGACCCATTGCGAACAACTCTTGGCTCACTTGTTTTCCGCAACCGACGATCTTTTCTACGACTTGTCGAAACGGGCCTCCAGCAACCACGAACAGAACCTTTATTTCGAGGCCATGCGCGAGATCCGAGTGCGCCGGGAAGGCATTGCCAACCGGTTCCTGCGCACACTCAACCAAAACTTCAGCGACCTGATCGATGCCAATACTCAGGCGGAGTTCGATGATTGGGAACAGGAGCGGGATAACAAACTTTCCATTGTCGACGGGGATGACCTTGAAGTGGATCTCGCCCGGAGCAATATGGTCAGCCGGACGCGCGACATCTATCGAGAAGAGCTGTACGAACTCGGCATGCGCCTGGACCACCTGTTGCTCCAGATCGAGGTCGATGAAGACAACAACCCTCTGGACCCGAACCAGCTGACGAAGGCTTTCATTAGCGCCTGCCAGGCAACCCTCGAGATCAATATCAAAGCCAAACTGATTCTCTATAAACTGTTTGAAAAACACGTGTTGAAACAGTTGGGCCACGTCTATGCCGACGCGAACCAGATCTTGATGGACGCAGGCATCCTGCCCAAGGTCCCGAAAAATCTCGATAACAAGATCGTGCACGGCGGTGCAAGTACACAGCCCGCCCCAGCGCCGGTCACCGGTTCAGCCCAGCTAGAGAACACGTCATTCGCTCCCATTTCGGAATTCCGGATGGGCTACGACGCTCTCAGCATGCTGATGGCTGCCGCGCGCAATTTCGCCTTTATTGGCGGAGCCGCTCCCGCATTTGTCAACGCCTCTGCTGCAGGGCCGGGTATCTCTGGGATGGGTTCCCCTGCTCCAGGCGCAACCGCTGCGCCAGCCATGGGGGCCCCCATTTACATCTATACGGCGAATCCCGGACCTGTCATGGCCGCTCCGGAACTGGCGAGCCTGCTGACGCAATCGCAGCCGTCCTACGATCAACTACTTGCCACCAGCGAACCGCGCAACATAGTGTCGCATGTGGTCCAGCAGATCCTGGCGCAAAAGAATCCCACACAACCCCAGGCGCTCGAGCAAAACGAAGAAAATGTCATCAACCTGGTCGCCATGTTTTTTGATCAGTTGTTGGCCGACGAAGCGCTCCCAATCGAAATCCAGTCATTGGTCTGCCGCCTGCAGATACCCATTTTGAAGGTTGCCCTGCGCGATCGATCCTTCTTTAGCAATCCACAGCACCCCGCCCGCATTTTGGTGAACAGCATTACCCGCATCGGGATTGCTTTCGACAACACGAAACCGCTCGACCGGGATCCTATCTACCGGAAGATGGTGGAGATAGTGCAATCCCTCAACCGGCAGTACAAAGCGGACGACCGAATCTTCACTGAGCTGCAAGCGGAGTTGGAAGAGCTAGTGGAAAAAGAGAGCCGCAAGTCGACCGTCGTCGAGCAACGCACCACTCAAACGGAGGCGGGGAAGTCGCGGATCAAGCAGGCGCGCGTCGCGGCCCAAACGGCTCTCTATCACAAGCTGAAAAATGTCGACCTGCCCGACTTCGTCCGCAGCTTTCTGACATCTCACTGGTTGCAGGTCATGGTGATCACGCACCTGAAACATGGCGGGGAGAGCACCGATTGGATCTCCAACGAGCAGACCGTCTCCGACCTGATTTGGATCTGCCAGGACCACGAGGACACGCGGTCTCTGCAGCGGCGGGAACGCCTCCTGCCGGAGCTTCTCGACCGCATTGAGAAAGGCCTCGAAGTGGCCATCGACAACCGGGACGCGCGCAGGGTCAAAGTCGCTGCCCTGGAAGACGCTTTGAAAATCGCGCCGACGGCGCCGCAGATTCAGGAAACCGTCGCGCCTTTGAGCATCGAACAGAAAGAGGCGCTCGGCAAGGGTCAAAACGCACCCAAGTCGTGGGACGAAATGACGGCTGTCGAACGCCAACAGGCGCGTTATGAAGAACTGGCGACCGGCTACTACGAGATGGCCAAGAATATGCCGGAAGGCACGTGGCTGGAATACTTTGACGAAGACTCCGGCAAAAAACTGCGCTGCAAGCTGGCTTCCAAGATCGATGCGGACACCTATATCTTTGTTAACCGCCTCGGCTTCAAAGTGCTGGAAAAAACCCGCAAGCAGTTCGCTTACGACATGCAGTTCAACCGCGCCAAACTGGTCGACACGCGCCCGCTGTTCGACCGCATGATGGGCAAAGTCGTCAACAATCTCACCAGCGAAGGCGCGCCCTAACGCGCGCCTGATCCTCATTCCACTCAACTTCCTGCTACAATCTAACGCGTTGTCAGAGTCATCTTCGCCCGCTGAAACCTGCCCCAGGCATTTTTCGAGATTGCGGTCCCGACCCGTGCAGTTCCACTAGCCTAATGAGCCGCGCGTCCTCCGCACTTTCGGTCCTCCTGCCGGTGACCAGCCATAGGAAATAGAATGGAAATAGACAGCGTCACGCAAGTCGCCTACATCAGTGCCAGCCTGCTTTCTTTTATAGCCACGGTGATTTTCCTCAGCCAGCTTCCTCGTAAAACCATTCATTGGTCGTTCGTCGCCGCCAGCGCTATACAGACTCTCTGGCTGTTGAACATCGGCCTCGGACGTATGCTGGATTTCTCGGCGAGCCAACTGATGCTTGCGGAAGCGGCCCACTTCAGCGCCTGGATTATGGCCACTACCCAGACGATTCGCCACTATTGCCGCACTTGCTTGCCGCGCTTTTATGTTTCGGGCATTTATGGCTTTTGCTTGGCTCTTCTCGGCCTCAATTTACTCAGCACCTACCTGCACTCTCCGTGGCTTGAGAATAAGGTTTTCATGGTGCTTCAGGGCATCCTTTTTTCGATTATCGCGCTACTTAATGTCGAACAGCTTTATCGTAATGTCCAAACCATCCGCCTGCTGAAACTGCTTTGCCTGAATCTGGCAGCCATATTTATTTACGACGTCTATTTTTTCTCTCAGAGCCTGGTTCAACCGGAACTCAACCCCGGATTTTTTCAGATTCGAGCGGTCATTGTAATTGTGACCAGCGTTTTCATGGGCATCGCGGCCATAACGCTGAATCAGACGCAAGATCAGAACGCCCGCCTATCACTTTCACGCCCGGTGGTTTTTTATACCACCTCACTGACCCTCGCGGGATCGCTGCTGGCAATCGTCGCCCTCGGCGGCTATTACGTGCGCATCTACGGCGGCGACTGGGGCGCAGTGGTCTACGCGCTGTTGTTAGCCGCCGCGGTTATCTCGATCGCCTTGGTCTTTGCCTCGCGCAAAACGCGCGAGAAACTCACCGTCCTCATTAACAAACACCTCTTCAGTCACAAATACGATTACCGCACCGAATGGCTGAAATTAATCGAGCGCCTGTCGCAACCGACCTCGCCGGAAGAGGTGCATCGGCAAGCGATAGACGCAGTCGCTTCCATTTTCAAAAGTAACGGTGGTGCGCTGTGGTTGAGGCGCGGAAAAGTGCTGGTACCCGTGCATCAAGAGCATATGTCGATGAATGTGTTGGAGGCGATCGAACCCGATGACAGTCCGTTTAGTCAAGCCCTGGAACAATCGGAATGGGTCTTCCTACCTTCCTCGACCGGCGCTCAGGATCCCCTGTCGCAAAATAATGAATATCTTCCGGAGTGGGCAAAAAAAATTGCCGACATTTGGTTGATCCTTCCTTTATTGAACGAATCCGATCTCATCGGTTTTATGGTGTTGGCCAGTCCGCAAAACGATCCTTCTTTAAATTGGGAAGATCTGGACCTGCTAAAAACTGTCGGCCGGCAAGTGGCCAATTACCTCGAGCGGCACGAACAGGCGGAACAACTCGCGGAGGCTCGCCAGTTCGACGCTTTTAACAAGCTTGCCGCCTACGTAATGCACGACTTGAAAAATCTTATCGCGCAGCAGTCCTTGGTAGTCAAGAACGCGGAGAAGCACAAAGATAACCCGGCCTTTATCGAAGACGCCATTCAAACGATCAACAATTCCGTGACGCGCATGAATAACCTTCTGCGCAAGCTCCAGCGGAACGAGCCAGAAGGGGTGCGAGTACTGAATCTGCACGAGGTTTTGGTGGAAGCGATCAAACGCTGTCAAAAGGAACAACCCTTGCCCACGCTGCGCAACGAGCACTCGGAAGTGCGGGTGAAGGGGGACCTAGACAGCCTGGTCATGGTTTTTGTCCACCTGATCCAGAACGCGCAAGACGCAACCCTGCCCACCGGATTCATCGATCTCCACGTCAAACGTGAAGGTCACGTTGTGTTCGTCGC
>DJFO01000255.1:556-1046 GCA_002432555.1 Marinagarivorans sp. UBA5870 | reverse complement strand
ATGGGAATTGGCGTCTATCAGGCGAGGGATTATGTACAGGCGCTCGGTGGTAATCTCACGGTGGAGAGCGTCAAAGATGAAGGGACGACTTTCACGATTTCCCTGCCTGTCATCATCAGTTGACGGCGGATAAACCCATGCAGTCGCGGCTAACTTGTTTTACCATTGCGTAGCCCGATCCACTCGACGAACCACAGAGCATCATGAGCAAACCGCCGAACAAGCAAAAACTACTGATCATCGAAGATGATGTAGGCCTGCAAAGCCAGCTGCGCTGGCACTTTGACCAATACGAGGTGATAGTGGCGGGCGATCGTGAAGAAGCACTTGCCGCCGTGCGTCTCCATGAACCTCCGATCATACTGCAGGACCTCGGTTTGCCTCCGGATGATGAAGGCGTGGAAGAAGGCTTCCGGTGCATTCGAGAAATCGCTGCGCTCAGCCCCGCCACCAAAATCATCGTGATGACCGGCAACTCGGACTACGAAAA
>DJFO01000255.1:174-480 GCA_002432555.1 Marinagarivorans sp. UBA5870 | reverse complement strand
CTCGAAGAAGATCACCGTCGACTGCAAGAGCAACAACAGACCCCGTTAAGCGGCATTATTGCGTGCGATCCGGGCATGCTGAAAATTTGCCGCACCATTGAAAAGCTCGCCCCGAGCAACGTGACTTGCACCCTTACCGGTGAAAGCGGAACCGGAAAGGAGGTGCTGGCGAAGGCGCTGCATCGACTCAGTCCGCGCGCCAACCATCGCTTGGTTGCGATCAACTGTGCCGCCGTCCCGGAAAATCTCATGGAAAGCGAGCTTTTCGGTTATGAAAAGGGAGCCTTTACCGGCGCCAACAAACGC
>DJFO01000255.1:0-125 GCA_002432555.1 Marinagarivorans sp. UBA5870 | reverse complement strand
CTGCAAGAGAGAATTATTGAGCGAGTCGGCGGCCGAGAAGAAATACCGGTGGACGTGCGCGTGGTGTGTGCCACCAATAAAAACCTCAAGGAGATGGTAAAAGAAGGCGCCTTCCGCGAAGATCT
>DJFO01000407.1:8164-11567 GCA_002432555.1 Marinagarivorans sp. UBA5870 | reverse complement strand
GCCCTACCATCGCCTCGGTGAGTCATTATTTTATCTATACAGCACAGTGTGGCTGAGGCCGTAACACTACGGGCTGCGACCCGATCGTCCGGACTTTTTAGCACACTCTCCTGATGCAATCTATAAGCCCCTAATACTCGGGGTTTTTCTTGACCGGTGGCGCCCAGCGGCGCCACCCTTGCACATCCCTTCGGCCACCCTGAAGCAGGTTTCACCTCATGAGCATTCGCCTGGGGATCGTCATGGATCCCATCGCCCAGATCAACTTCAAGAAGGACAGCTCCCTGGCCATGCTCCTGGCCGCGCAGGCTCGCGGCTGGTCCCTCTTCTATATGGAGCAGCGCGACCTCTACAGCAACGCCGGCCAGGCCCGCGCCCGCATGCAGCCCCTGCAGGTGTTCAACGATCCGCAGCACTGGTTCGAGCTGGATGCGGAAAAGGACGCCCCGCTGGCCGAGCTGGACGTGATCCTGATGCGCAAGGATCCGCCCTTCGACAATCAATTCGTTTACACCACCTATATCTTGGAACAGGCGGAACGCGATGGCTGCCTGGTGGTGAATAAGCCTCAGAGCCTGCGGGACTGCAACGAAAAAGTCTTTGCCACCCGTTTTCCACACTGCTGTCCGCCGGTGCTGGTTGCGCGGGATCCGGCTATGCTGCGTGAGTTTCACCGAGAGCATCAGGACGTTATCTTCAAACCCCTGGACGGCATGGGTGGCAGTCGCATCTTCCGCTGCCGGGCGGATGATCCCAATATCACCGTCATATTGGAAACCCTGACTCTGCATGGCGATGAGTTCATCATGGCGCAGCGCTTCATTCCCGAGATCACCCGCGGGGACAAGCGGATCCTGGTGGTAGACGGTGAACCCGTCCCTTATTGCCTGGCGCGCATACCCGCAACGGGGGAAACCCGTGGTAATCTAGCCGCCGGCGGCCGCGGGGTCGCGTTGCCTTTGACCGAACGCGATCACTGGATCGTGAACCAGGTGGCGCCAACGCTCAGGGAAAAGGGCCTGATGTTTGTTGGGTTGGACGTGATTGGTGATTATCTTACGGAAATCAACGTTACGAGTCCCACCTGCGCCCGCGAGATCGATAAAGCGTTTGATACGCGGATCGGCGAGCGCCTGATTCAGGCCATCGAAAGAAAATTGGGCTATTGAAGGAAGCACTTGCCCACCGCTGGCGATCCGACACAGATAATAAGCCGTCAACGGCATGAACCTTGATCCATGAACCTTGATAAAACAAGCAGCGGCGAACGTTTGAGCTTTACGGTGTTTTTGGCGGTGGCGGTGCACGCCGTGCTGATTCTCGGCATCACCTTCACCTACAACCGAAATCCCAAACCGGCGCCGACACTCAACATCACTTTGGCAACTCACCAGAGCCAACAGGCCCCGGAGAAGGCAGATTTTCTCGCCCAGTACAATCAAGAGGCGAGCGGCACCATCGCCGACACCAAAGAGTTGACCACGCGTGAGTTCTCGGAAGTTGTAGCGCCGAACATCAATTTGGTCACCCCGGTTCCGCAGCAGAAAACGCTCGAGGCCAGCCTGCGGCAGGAAGAATTTCTCACCGCCGAGAGCAGCGAAATCAAAGTTTTGCAGCAGCGGGATCCCGACGCGTCCGAAGCGCAGGAATCACGCGAAGCGCAGCAGGAAGATACGCCCTTACTCAATCCCGAGATCGCCAGCCTGCGCGCCAAGCTCGACAAACTGCAGCAGGAGTTTGCCCGCCGGCCGCGCATCCGCCGCATGACTTCCGTGGCCACACGCTCCTCCTTCGACGCGGAATACCTGAACCGGTGGACCCAAAAAGTGGAACTGATGGGCAATCAGAACTTCCCGAGGGCGGCGATCGAAAATCGCGTATTCGGCAGTCTGCGGCTGTCGGTGATTATCAATAGCGACGGGACGGTGGATAAAGTGGAAATTCTCAAACCCTCCGGCCACGCGATTCTCGACCAGGCGGCGCTGCAAATCGTCCGTCTCGCCGGACCCTTTGATCCCTTCCCGCCAGAGATTCGGAAAACTGCCGACCAATTGGACATCATCCGCACCTGGCGCTTCGAAATTACAGGCTTGAAAACCGCTGGCGGCGGCGAGTGATTTTTGCCAAGATCTGTCCAAGAGGATAACCGTTAGGCTTGTTTTCCCCGGGAACCGTCCCATACTTGAGATATGGCCAAATACACTTCTACTCCAGCTTCCGGCGACAACCTGCGCAACCACTTTTTGGTTGCCATGCCAGGTTTGAGCGATCCTTTATTTGCCAACTCCATCACCTATATCTGCGACCACAGCCCCGAAGGCGCCATGGGGTTGGTTGTCAATCGCGCACTGGATTTGCACCTGAAGGACGTGTTCGAGCAGATGTCCCTGGGTTATGCAGAGGAAAACGGCACAGCGCCGATCCTGGCGGGCGGTCCGGTGAATACACAGCGCGGATTTGTCCTGCATCCCACGGGCGGCGTCTGGCAGTCCACCATCCAGATCACCGCTGAAATCTCCCTGACGGCATCACGCGATATCATCGCCGCGATCGCGTCCGGCCAGGGGCCTAAAGACGCTCTTTTTGTGCTGGGGTATTCCGGCTGGGGCGCGGGGCAACTGGAGCGAGAATTGAAAGACAACAGCTGGCTGACGGTTCCGGCCGACGCGGACATTTTATTCCATACCCCCTTGGAACAACGCTGGCACGCCGCGGCCATGCGCCTCGGCATCGATATGAACCTGATGCCCATTCATGCGGGTCACGCCTGACCGGGTCGCACCTGGTCACGCCCGGTCACGCCGCGTAGGTCGAGCGGTGTAGGTCGAGCGGTGTAGGTCGAGNNGTCGAGCGGTGTAGGTCGAGCGGTATAAGTCAGGCGCGTTAGCGCATCCACGTCAACCGGAAACACCGGATCGCATTAATCCCATTTTCCCATTCCTCGGACAACCATGACGTCTCTCACCGCCTTGGCCTTCGATTACGGCCTCAAAAATATCGGTGTGGCCTACGGCCAGAGCCTGACCGGCACGGCGCGCGAGCTGCCGCCATTGCCCGCGCGCGACGGCGTGCCGGACTGGGAACGTCTCGGCGCGCTGATTCAGGAATGGCAACCCCAGCTTCTGCTGGTGGGATTGCCGCTGAATATGGACGACAGCGAGAGTGAGCTGAGTCGGCGAGCGCGCAAGTTCGGCAATCGTTTGCACGGGCGCTTCGGCCTGCCGGTGGAGCTCTTTGACGAACGTCTGACCACTCGCTTGGCAAAGGAGGAGGCGCGGCAGCGCGGACATCGCGGAAATTTTGCCGCTCAGCCCATCGACTCGATCGCGGCTCGGCTGCTGCTCGAAAGCTGGCTGAGCGGCCTCGCGCGGCCGCATCTGTCCGGTCCGAGAGATCCGTAGGG
>DJFO01000407.1:2882-8155 GCA_002432555.1 Marinagarivorans sp. UBA5870 | reverse complement strand
ACGGTCGCAACGGCCAGGACCAGAAACAAGCCAAACGCCACCTTGCGCGCTGCGTCAAAAGGAAGCCGGTTCATGAGCCACTTGCCGGCAAATATCACCGGCACGTTGGCGATCAACATGCCGAGGGTAGTCCCTACAACCACCGTGCCCGACGACCAGAAATCGACGCCGTANNGGGTTTTGTCGCCGATCTCGGCGAGAAAAAACAAGATTGTGGTGGCGAGGAAAGGCCCGAGTTTGGCAAAACGGCCCAGGCTGCCGTCGTCCTTGTCCGGAACCAGCAGCCAAATGGCGATGGCGAAGAAGCTGCCGGCGATTAGCCAAGGAATCCAAGCGGCGGGAATCCATTGGGCCAGCGCCACGCCCAACCAGGCGGACAGGGCGTGGTTGACTAGCGTGGCGCACAGGACACCGAAGCTGATCGCGATGGGCTTGCCATAGCGGCCGGCGAGAAAAAGTGCGAGTAACTGAGTTTTATCGCCGATTTCGGCGAGGGCGACTGCGAGAGTCGAACTGATGAAAGCTTCCATAAAACGACCGAGGCGGGATGAACACATGAGATACGACCGCCGTCCCGCCCAGGGCAGCAGTGGTATCTCAGGTCTCATCGATCCGCGGTGGCAGAGCCATCGCGGACGCTTCTACCATGCCCGTGAGGGGCAAGTTTGTTGACAGAAGCACACGGCCGGGGCCGGCAGATTACTCCCCCGAGAGAGCGGGCGAATTATAACCAGGGCAATCTGGGAGAACAACCCGACGCGCGCTCCCTTTTATGATCATTCGCACAATTGAGTGATCTAGCATTTGGCGACTCTTGGTTCTCCCTTTTGGCCCGTCACTTTGGCGGAACCGCGTTGCGGTTCCGCCCTACGTGGGGCGGATGCCACCGGCGACCCGCTGATGGAATTCCGGCAGCCGGGAACGCCGGTGATCCGACCTTGGGCTCTTAAAACCGCCGAGTCCGGTTGTCATCCTCTTGGATGCTCAATTCCGCCGCCGCGTTATTGAGATAGTCCGCGTCCGTCTCCGACTTCAGCTTGATCATCAGGCGCAGGTCGTTGGGCGAGTCGGCGTGGGCGAGGGCGTCTTCGTAGGTGATTTCACCCGCGTCATACAGGTCGTAAAGCGCCTGGTCGAAGGTCTGCATACCGAGTTCGGTGGATTTCTTCATCAGCTCCTTCAATTCGTGCACATGACCTTTCCGAATCAGGTCCGCCGCCAGCGGCGTATTTAGGAAAACCTCGAGACAGGCACGGCGGCCGTTGCCATCGGGCGTCGGGATCAGCTGTTGAGCCACTATCGCTTTTAAGTTGAGGGACAGGTCCATCCACAATTGAGAGTGCCGGTCCGCCGGGAAAAAGTGAATGATCCGATCCAACGCCTGGTTGGCGTTGTTGGCGTGCAAGGTGCAAAGGCACAGGTGACCGGTTTCGGCGAAGGCNNGTCTCGGCGAAGGCCACCGCGTGCTCCATGGTTTCGCGGTCGCGGATCTCACCGACCATGATCACATCCGGCGCCTGGCGCAGGGTATTTTTCAGCGCTATGTCGAACGACTCTGTGTCTATGCCGACTTCCCGCTGAGTGATGACGCAACCTTGATGCTGATGAATAAATTCAATCGGATCCTCAATGGAAATAATATGACCCTTGGAGTGCCGGTTGCGATGGCCGATCATGGCGGCGAGGGACGTTGACTTACCCGTTCCCGTGGCGCCGACAAAAATGATCAGGCCGCGTTTGACCATCGCCAGCTCTTTGATGATTTCCGGCAACCCCAGGTCGTCGATCTTCGGGATATTCGTCTCGATGCGTCGCAGTACCATGCCAGCCAGGTTGCGCTGAAAAAAAGCGCTCGCCCGGAACCGGCCGACGCCGCGCACGCTGATGGCATAGTTCAGTTCCTTTTTCTCGGCGAACTCGTTGCGCTGTTTGTCATTCATGGTGCTCAGCACCGTCTCCCGAGCTTTTTCGGGAGAAAGCGGCGTTGTGGTCACCGGCACTATGCGCCCGTGGAGTTTGATCGAGGGCGGTATGCCCGCGGTAATAAACAGGTCTGAGGCGGACTTCTCCACCATCAGGGACAGAAGACGATCAATATCCATAGAGGATCCTCACACGGCCGCACGGCGCCGCTGTTGTTTGATTATTATCTCGGCTCTCACCCACTTTCCGTCAGCGAAAGGGGCTTAGAAATTCTCGGGCATCTTGGCTTTTTCCCGCGCTATGTCGCGGCCGATGATGCGTCGTTCCACCAGGTCCGCCAGACACTGGTCCATGGTCTGCATGCCGACCGCCGCGCCGGTTTGGATGGCCGAATACATCTGAGCCACCTTGTCCTCGCGGATCAGGTTGCGAATGGCGGGCGTGCCGCGCATGATTTCGTGAGCCGCCACGCGGCCACCGCCGACCCGTTTGAGCAGGGTTTGCGAGACGACCGCTTGCAAGGACTCCGACAGCATGGAGCGCACCATGGCTTTTTCCGCTGCGGGGAATACATCCACCACCCGGTCGATGGTTTTGGCGGCGGAGGTGGTGTGCAGGGTACCGAACACCAAGTGGCCGGTTTCCGCGGCGGTCAACGCCAATCGGATGGTCTCCAAATCGCGCATTTCCCCGACCAGGATGATGTCGGGGTCTTCCCGCAGCGCCGAGCGGAGGGCTTCGGCGAAGCCGTGGGTATCGNNCACGAATTCGATCGGGTCTTCGATAGTCAGTATGTGGTGGTATTTGTTTTCGTTGATGTAATCCACCATGGCGGCCAAGGTCGTCGACTTGCCCGATCCGGTCGGCCCTGTGACGAGCACCAGTCCGCGCGGCACCGAAGAGACATCACGAAACACCTGCCCCATGCCGAGCTCTTCCATGGTGAGAACCTTGGAGGGAATGGTCCGGAAAACGGCGCCGGCACCGCGGTTTTGGTTGAAGGCGTTAACCCGAAAGCGGGCGACGCCCGGCACTTCGAATGAGAAGTCGGTTTCCAGAAATTCTTCGTAATCCTTGCGTTGCTTGTCATTCATGATCTCGTAGATCAGACTGTGCACCTGTTTGTGCTCCATCGGCGGCAGGTTGATGCGCCGCACGTCGCCGTCTACGCGAATCATCGGCGGCAGACCGGCCGAAAGGTGTAAGTCGGAAGCACCTTGTTTCGCAGAAAAGGCGAGAAGCTCAGTAATATCCATAGACAAAAAACCTGCTTATTAGAGTTCAAGGGCGTGGGGTGTCAGCCAAGCGCGGGGAAGCCCTATTTAAAACCGAATTCCGACACCGCCACAACACGTGGTTTAAGTATATGCCGAAGATTGCGGACAACCTAACCGAAGTGCGACGCTTGATTCAACAGAGCGCCATCCAGGCGGGACGAAATCCGAGCGATGTCACACTTTTAGCGGTTAGCAAAACCAAAACGGCTGAAGATATAGAAGAAGCATATCGAGCGGGGCAGCGGGACTTCGGGGAAAACTACCTGCAGGAAGCTCTGCCCAAAATGGCGGCACTGGAGCACTTGGATCTGGTCTGGCATTTCATAGGCCCCATCCAAAGCAATAAGACCCGGGCGATTGCCGAGCATTTCAGCTGGGTGCATACGGTGGACCGACTGAAAATTGCCGAGCGCCTCAGCGAGCAGCGGCCACCGCAAATGCCGCCGCTGCAAGTCTGCATCCAAGTGAATATCGACGGCGACTCGGCCAAGGCCGGCTGTAGCCCAACAGCCGCCGCCGCACTGGCGACCGCCGTGTCCCAGCTGCCCAAGCTGCGGCTGCGCGGCCTTATGACCATTCCTAAAGAGGGTACCGGGCAACGGCCATTTCAGGCGTTGGCCCAGCTTGCCGAGGCGCTGCGGCAAAACGGTTTGCCGCTGGACACTCTGTCGATGGGGATGTCCGCCGATCTGCTCGAGGCCATAACGGCCGGCGCCACCCTGGTGCGCATCGGCAGCGCGATTTTTGGGGCTCGTGCGCAAGATCCCACCGAGTCGGGCCCTGGTTTATAATGCCGCCCCCGCAACCCGTCAACCGAGGACTGCTTGTTGAAGACACCCAAGATCTCTTTTATAGGCGCCGGCAATATGGCCCGCAGCATTATCGCCGGGTTAGTGGGCAAGGGGTACAAGCCGGAACACATAAGCGCGAGCGCTCCGCGGGAAACCGCGCTGCGGGCGCTCGCCGACGATTTTGGGGTGCGCACGACCACCGATAACGCCGCGGCGGCGGCGGAAGCTGAGGTGGTGGTGCTGGCCGTCAAACCGCAAGTACTGAAACAAGTCTGCCTGCCCCTGGCGACCGCTTTGCCACCGGATTGCCTGATCATTTCGGTCGCCGCCGGTATCCCATGTTCCAGCTTGCTGCAGTGGTTGGGGGCTGAGCGACACCTGGTGCGCGCCATGCCCAATACGCCTGCCGTGGTGCAAGCTGGCGCGAGTGGGTTATACGCGGCCCCGGCGGTGACACCCGAGGAAAAAGCGCTCGCCGAACAGATCCTAGGGGCCGTTGGCACAGTCGCGTGGGTCGCGGAAGAGCGTCTGATCGACGCGGTCACAGCTGTCTCGGGTAGCGGTCCCGCGTATTTTTTCCTGCTGCTCGAGGCCATGGTGGAGGCGGCAGTTGCCCAGGGTTTGGACCGCCAGACGGCGTCCCAGCTGGCGGTGCAGACGGCCGCGGGCGCCGCGCGTCTCGCCCAAACATCAACAGTCGACCTCGCCGAGCTGCGCCGCCGCGTCACCTCTCCGGGTGGCACTACGGAACGGGCCATCGCCACCTTCGAGCAGCACCAACTCCGCCAGACCGTCGAACTCGCCATGCAGGCCTGTTCCAATCGCGCCCGCCAGATGGCGGATGAACTCGGTCGCTAGTCCACGGATTCTTATTTCATGTCAACGCTAATCCAAATCTTGTCTTTTCTGATCAACTTATTCGGGTCGCTCTACCTGAGCGCCATACTGCTGCGATTTCTGCTGCAGACCGCCCGCGCGGATTTCTACAATCCGATTTCCCAGCTGCTGGTGAAATTGACCAATCCGCTGCTATTGCCGCTGCGGCGGATCATTCCCGGCCTTTGGGGCATCGACCTTGCGTCCCTCGTGCTCGCCCTACTGTTTCACTGGCTGGTGATGCAGCTCCTGATCCTTATCAACGGCGGGCCGCTCGTCGGTCCACACCTGATGATCGTCTGGTCGCTAATCGGTATTACCTTAAATATCATCACGCTCTATTTGTTCGCCGGCTTCGTATTGTTTATCACGAGTTTTGTGGCGCCCTACAGCCGACACCCGGCCA
>DJFO01000407.1:2589-2837 GCA_002432555.1 Marinagarivorans sp. UBA5870 | reverse complement strand
GGCGGAACCCTGCAGGTGCCTTTTGGATATCTCATCGGTTACACCGGCTGAGGCCGCGCTCGCAGAATAGGTTCTATGGCCAACGCCTTCCCGCCCAATTCCGTCGGTCTGGTGGTCCCGCAGACCTTTCATTTTGATACGCCGTTGCCACTGGCAAACGGCCGGCAGCTGCCGGCTTATGATTTGGTGGTGGAAACCTACGGCACCCTCAACTCGGCCAAAAGCAACGCCGTCCTGGTCTGCCACGC
>DJFO01000407.1:0-2546 GCA_002432555.1 Marinagarivorans sp. UBA5870 | reverse complement strand
TTTTTTGTCGTCAGCCTGAATAATCTCGGCGGCTGCCACGGCTCCACGGGGCCGCAGAGCATCAATCCCGAAACCGGGGTGCCTTGGGGAGCGGATTTTCCGACGCTGCGGGTGCGGGATTGGGTAGCGGCGCAATATCGGTTGATGTTGCGCCTGGGCATAGGACAGTGGGCGGCTGTAGTCGGCGGCAGCCTCGGTGGCATGCAGGCAATGCGCTGGTCGCTGGAGCACCCGGAATGCTTGCGCCACTGTGTGGTCATAGCGTCGGCGATGAAATTGTCCGCGCAGAATATTGCCTTTAACGAAACCGCTCGACAGGCCATATTTTCCGATCCGGATTTTGCCGACGGTCATTACCTGAAGCAGGGCACGCAGCCCACTCGCGGCCTTTCGGTGGCGCGCATGATCGGCCATATCACCTATTTGTCTGACGACGGAATGGGCAAAAAATTTGGCCGCGAACTGCGTTCGGGCTCCTTCCAACAGGGTACGGAAGAGCCGGTGGAATTCCAGATCGAAACCTATTTACGCCACCAGGGTAATCGGTTCTCCAAAACCTTCGACGCAAATACTTACGTCCTTATGACCCGGGCGCTGGATTATTTCGATCTAGCGCGAGAATACGGCCATGATCCGGTGGCGGCGTTCCGGCATGCCCGCTGCAAATTTTTGGTGATTTCCTTCACGTCGGATTGGCGGTTCGCGCCGGAACGCTCGCGGGAAATCGTCAATGCGCTCATACGCGCGGACCAGGACGTCGCCTATGCGGAAATCGAGTCGCCCTACGGCCACGACGCTTTTCTGGTGCCGCAACAACCGCGTTACGAAGCGCTGTTTGCGGCTTATATGCGAGAGATCTCACTTTGATACGCATCGACCAGCGGATAATTGATCAATGGATTGCCCCCGACAGCCGGGTGTTGGATCTCGGCTGCGGCGATGGCACTCTGCTGCGCCACCTTGCCGACCATAAAAACGTGCGCGGTTACGGTTTGGAAATCAGCCCCGCGGGGATTCAGGCGTGCATCGCCAAACGGGTAAATGTGATCGAACAGAACCTCGACCAGGGTTTGACTAATTTCGCCGACAACAGCTTCGACACCGTCATAATGTCCCAGACGCTACAGACGATGCGCTACCCGAAAACCGCCCTGGCGGAAATGACGCGTGTCGGTCGCGAATGCATAGTAACCATTCCAAATTTTGGCCACTGGCGCGCGCGGTTGCAGTTGTTGTTCCGCGGCCGCATGCCGGTGTCCGACCTGCTGCCTTATGAATGGTACGACACGCCGAATATCCACTTCTGCACGTTTCGCGACTTCGAAATTCTCTGTAGGGACATGCAGCTGCGGGTGGTGGACAAGGCGGTGGTCACAGAAAGATCCCGCGGCAAACATTTGACTCAGTGGAACCCCAACCTGTTTGGGGAAACGGGTCTTTTTCGTGTGCGCAAATAATTTGGAGGCGTATATGCGTAAACTCTGCATTGCACAATGGCTGCGCAGCCTGTTACTGCCCTGCCTGCTCATTTGTGCCGCGGCCCCTCAAGCGGCGCTGGAAGACGAGGGCAGCAGCAAAAACTTTGGTATTTATACGGTTCACTACAGCACCTTCAACAGCTTGTTCGTGCCAGCGGAAATCGCTGAAATCCATCAACTCGTGCGCGCCCGCGACCAGACCTTGATTAATATCAGCGTACAAAAAACGGCGGACGGGTCCGCCGTGGCAGCCACGGTGACGGGCACTGCCAAAAATCTGCTGCAGCAAATCAAAAACATCGAATTTAAAACCATCAGCGAACCCGGTGCAGTCTATTATCTGGGCGCGTTGCGTCACACCAACGAAGAAATATTCCACCTGGACATCAAGATAATCCCCGAGGGCGTTACCACTCCCCTGCAACTGCGTCTATCGCGCAAGCTGTATACGGAGCCTTGAGAATGAAAACCCTGGTACTTGCCAGCGACAATCGCGGCAAATTGGCGGAATTTCGCGCGCTGCTGTCCGACTGGGGCTACAGCATTCGGCCGCAGGGGGAATTCAATGTGACCTCGGCACCGGAGACCGGTCTCACCTTTATTGAAAATGCCATTCTCAAAGCGCGCCACGCCTGCGCGCAGACGGGTTTTCCCGCGCTGGCGGATGATTCCGGCATTGCGGTGGACGCCCTGGGCGGAAGGCCGGGGATTTACAGCGCTCGGTTTGCCGGCAGCGGTGCGTCAGATGCCGCCAACAATGAGAAACTTCTCTGCGAACTCGCCGGCGTGGCGGAGGAAAACCGCACCGCGCGTTACCACTGTGTCCTCGTTTTGCTGCAACACGCGGCGGATCCCACTCCGTTGATCTGCCACGCGGAATGGAGCGGGAGAATTTTATCCACACCGGCGGGCAGCGGAGGTTTTGGCTACGACCCACTATTTTTTGTGCCGAGCCACAATTGCACCGCCGCGCAGATGGATCCCACCGAGAAAAATCGGATCAGTCACCGCGGCCAGGCCCTGCAGCAGATTGCGGCCGCGTTGCGCCGCCGCCACCCGGTCCAGCCG
>DJFO01000190.1:737-3385 GCA_002432555.1 Marinagarivorans sp. UBA5870 | reverse complement strand
GTTGTCGGTAAGTTCTTGAAGTATTTAGATGCGATCCAAGAACTCAACCCGAACTTCAAATGGGAACATGCCGAAAATGCTGAGCCTTCGGCAATTGATGACAAAGTTCTTCGGTTGTTCGAAGACAAAGATACATTTATCGGTATCTGCACCCGAAAAGAGCAGGTGATTCATCCTTCGAAGCTACGAAAGGGTACGTTCTTTTNNTTGCCAGGGGTGAAGATTTTTCTTGGAAGACCTCAGATTGGGTAATTCAAGAAATTGGGTATGCGCTTGGCCGGGGTATGAATGTCATTCTCCTTGTGGAAGAAGGCGTCCGGTCTCCTGGTGGAATACAAGGGAGTCTTGAGTACATTTCGTTCAACCGAGATAAGCCAGAGCAGTCCTTCGCAAAGCTGCTTCAAATGATTGCTTCCTTGTCTTCTGGTGAGGTTCGTGCTGTAGAGCCGGAGCTAATCGTGAACGATCTACCTGACAGTACAGAAGTTGAAGCAGATTCTGGATGGCTGCTACCAGATCACACATGGGACCGCAGTCGCTATGAAATTTCTTTCATGCATTGCATGGCGATCGAAGATGATGATGGTGCGGACGCAATAGCAGACGCTTTTCTTAAGTCTAATATGGGATCGAATAAAGCGGAGGCTAAGTCTTGGAGCGCGTTCTCTGAGTACATGAAAATCCTCTTTGGTAAGGCTGGGAGACTCGACAATATCAAAGATATGGCTCGCAGCGATCCAGACNNACAATGCTGGGATTCTCAAATACTTGGGACGAGCGTACAAAGTTCTTGGCGAAGACCAGGCTGCTGCGGAATCATTTGTTGCGGCCTCACGGTTAGAGACGGACCCTCAGAAGAGGATTGATCTTCTCGCAAGTGCCATCGAGGCGTCGGCGGAGAAGTATCCTGCTATCGCGCAGGGAGCCTTGGCATCTGCAAAATCATTAGCGAGAGGAATCCCGGAACTCAGCGCGTCGGTTCTTTCCATCGAGAATTCATTCTCAAGGGCAAGAAAAGAAAATGGCTTTATGTTTGCGTCACTTGAGAGACTGCTGGAGTCATCGCCCGACGATAGTTCGAGGCGATTCGAGCTCGCATATGCATATGCGGAGGTCGGAAGGCATGATATGGCTTTGTTTCACTATTCAAGGATTCCATATCGAGCCAGAAACTACTCGTCTTGGAACAACTTAGGTGTAGCTTACGACAATCAAAAGTTGCCAATTAAATCTATCTACGCATACAAAAAATCAAAAGATCTTGGGAATACATTGGCAATGAGCAATCTAGCCAATCGATTTCTCCAGGCGGGATTTCTCGATGAGGCGCGGGAGNNTGAGAACGTAGATAACTCTCTGGCTAGAATAAAAAACGCACTTGAAGGCGAAAGTGAGACAGAAAAAAAGATTGTTTTAGCTGCTGAAGAAGCTTCGATATTCTATCGTCAAGTGGGCGACGCCCTGGTCTCTACGGAGCTACCCGATCTGCCAGCGGACTGGATATATGACGGCGTAAAAATGGTGGTTTCGATTGAGGCCGGAGAACTGCTGGCTCAGGGGGTGGCTGAGGAAAAGAGCAGGGGATTAATGAGGGGCCTTTATCCCGCAGACGAGAAGCCAGAGATTTATGACATTACGATTACTGGCGTGATCAGAGGGCGAGCAGTACACGGAACATATAAGAAGGAACGCAGGGGCGCGAAGCACCTTGTGAGCCTGATCGGCGGGGAAGACAAGGATGAGCTAATCCTGCTGATTTCGGCAGATGGCGCTTCGATCGAAATCCTCCGTGGAAAGGCAGATAAGTTCAAGCGTGAGCGAATGACCAAGTTCGATCGAACGTCATCTGTGGAAATTATGGTGGCGAGCGGTGTCGTGTAGTTTGAGCTGACTGTACCTAGGATAGGCAAAAGCGCACCCGAAGGCTTCACACGTAAACAGGGAACAGGACCAGAGCGCACTTCTAAGGGCGTACATCTCGCTAGGCCCGGGATTCGTGACGCCTGTTCTGCGGCCCTACCGTACAAGAGAGTCCGAGATTAGATATCCACGTTCTGATATCTCGAAGTATTCACCTTTGTTCCCGCGTGGAACTAGAAGTCCATGCTCAACAAGTTCAGCGATGGCTGCCTCCCATTGGGAAACAATGCGTCTTGATTGATCTGTTATCAACTGCTTTCCGTTGACTTGCAGGTGCACACCGCCGATGTATCGACTAAAGATTACCGTGCCAGAAGAGTCGACGCTTGCCTCAAGTAGAAGGCTCTGCGCTGGAAGGGATAGCTCAGGAAAAAATGAAGTCCTCTCTGCTCTTTCGCTAGCAGCTGATGGCCTGGCAACATTGCGAAAGATCTCGTCGTTGTTTGTGGTGTGCTGAATGTGACCAAAAAGCTTCTTTTGGAAATCGGCATGCCCTTCGTATTCAGAATAAAGACCTCGCTGTCGCATCGCTTCTTTGAAGCTGGCTAGTCGTTTGTACTCTTCTGCATCTACGCTATCCATTCGGACAGGCGCAGTTGAGTAATAAAGCATCGCCGGCTTGCCTGCTTCCCTGTGCTGCTCAAGCTCCTCGACCGACCCGCTCGTAAACTCTTCGGTAGGCGTGCCGAGTCTTGTCCAGAATATGGCAATCAACAGATCGCACCGTT
>DJFO01000190.1:0-719 GCA_002432555.1 Marinagarivorans sp. UBA5870 | reverse complement strand
AGCTATACCACGAGATTCCGAATGCAACGCGTTCCAGTTGTGAATGACTTCTCGGACAATGCCGCGCTCTACCGTTACGTCAGAAGGTGAGGCGATCATTACGTTGAATACTGTGGCTTGGTAGCTCATCTGATAGCCCATTTAGCTCTGTAAATAGATGGATGTTTGGATGAAGTTGGCGTGACCACCAGCCGTAGGTCACATAGGGCGGGACCCGCGGCTCGGATTCCGCCAGATGTCTCCCGCAAAGACTAACTATCGACCGAGGTCGTCGCATGCGGCGAATTGGCGGCAGAAACGCTGACGTCCAACTCTGGAGCATCCGACCTTTCCGTTACCCGGGGGTGCGGCCGTTAAAGCTATTGGTTACTTGCAACACCTAAGCAATGAAGCCGATCAAGCTTCTCAGGCCCTCCGCAACCCAATGATCCAGCGACGACCAACTGCACCGAATGATGTCCACTCTCCGGGCGGATGTGAACAAAAAAGCCGAGCGATGTTAGTCCTCTTTTAGGCCGAAGTTCGTTTCAAGTGTTTCAGCCGCGTCGCGAATGTCGGCTTCCANNGCTGAGTCGTTCTATTGCGGTGGCGCAAAGGTCCTTAAAACCTTTGACATCTGTGCCTGTCGTAAGAAAGAAGGCAACCGAACCCTTTATAGTGAAGTTGTATGTCTCGATGAAGTCAAGGGCAATTGAGGCCTTGATGCCACTGTCATGGTC
>DJFO01000010.1:9210-19789 GCA_002432555.1 Marinagarivorans sp. UBA5870 | reverse complement strand
GGCGGGGACCCATGGATAGTGCCCGAGACTGCTGGCTATTTATAAGTCTTGAAATGTACCCTGACGCCCGTGGCGACGCCGAAGACGGTATCCGCCTCTACGTATATCCTGTTGTCGTCACCGAGGCGGGTGTAAAGCCCGTTCCGGGATAATCCGCCCGAATCCGACGGATAGTGCAGGATGCTCGCCCCAGTAGGAAGCGGAGCGGGAAGCGGTGCCGATCCCGCTGTTTCCCCGGCAGGTATAGTGACAACCACAACGCCAGAAGTAATTAGGTCACCAACGTTGTCTCCGATTTTCACATTCTGAGCATTGGTGACGTCGAGCGCGCTTAGGATATTATTGGCTATAGTCACATTTTCGACGTTGGCCGCTGAGCTGAAACCTATGCTGCTGGCAAAATTATTGTTCGTGATAGATATATTTCGACTGAACTGATCCGCGAAACATCCATAAATGATTCCGGTCATGGTCGAGTTCCCATCGACCAAAATATCCGAACGAAAATTTCCTATATGCACACCGGCAAGACAGTTGCCCGTATAGGAGCGCATGCGGTTATCGCGGATGTAAATCCCGTTGCCGGCAGGGCTGTAACCGGATGCACCGAGTATTTCTACGCAGGTGGAGTGTTGCGGGTTGTCATTCTGAATCGCGATCCAATTCCCGGTCACCGTGAGGTCGGTTGCTGTATCAATTGAGATGCCATGCGCCCGGGTCTCGTCAATGTCATTATGGGAAATAATGCCGAAGAGGACATTGCGCACCACGATCCCTTGATTGTATCCATAGATCCTGTTGTTTTTTATCTTGACATTTTCGGGGATCCGGTATTGCCCATCCGAAAAATTATCATTCCCTTCTACCAGGATGCCGTAGATACCGTTCGCCAGGCCGGCTTGAAAATCGTTATTGTCAATCAGTGACAACACCACTTGGCCAGAAAGGGAGAGGACGGTATCACAATGGATCGAGGTGCAGTTTCGCACGGTTGAGTTGCGGGTATTGGACACCCTTATCCCATAGTTGCACGACTGCAGATGCACCCTTTCGATCAGCAGGTTTTGAATAAATCCGTTCGAAATCGTCACTGGATCGGAACAAACATCGATCCCGACACCTGATTCGCCCAGTTTTACTAGGGTGACGTCGGTGATCTCAACTTTATAAGCATAGGGCGATGTTTTGCACACGGAAAATCCGGCGCTGCCGGAAAAACGAATTGTGGTTCCGCTGCTTGCTTCGCCAGTGATAACCAAATCTGTAGTGATAAAGATCGTATTGATCTCATAGATGCCGCAGGGGAAAAATAACCGTCCACGCGACACTTGAGCATAATTCACAGCATTCTGAATGGCCGCCGTATTTTTTTGCCGATCCGCTGCAGAAGAGACCGGGCTGCCGGCACTAAAGGCCAAGTCCTGATTTGTCACGAACCATCGGACATTGACGAACCCTGAATGGATGCGCTGGGCGTAGCGGCTCGGACTGTCATTGAAGCTGAATAGTGTGCCGTAGTCGGTTAAGCCTGACGCAGCTAAAGTTTTCACCACGAAATCACCCGCGATTCCGTTGTTGGTCATCTTGATTATGTCGCCGTCGACCAAATTGGAAACACAAAGGGCGCGCAATTCGGCGTAGCCTGCCACGACCGCCTTGACCGCTTTTGATTGTATGACGCAGGCCTGCGCGTTGGCCGATTGAGCAACCCCGCCCAGTAAGGCGGCACTGCCCGCGAGCAGGCCGGTACTCATTAAAAAATTGCGTTTGGTATTGTCTTGATCCATGGAAGTACTCCTTCTGTGGCGAGTTGACGGACGAAGCAATCCGTTAAGAATGGAGCACCGTCCGCAATGAATATTTTGCTGAATTGGAGAATGGCAACAACTGTTGCGGGTTAGTCGATAGGGTCATGCGTTGCATCCCTGCGCAATCAAAGAGACGATATTGCCGTCCTAGTGTGAGCGAGTAAAGCACCGCAGCTGGAAGGGCCGGTGGTTTTTCGCCGGTGGTTCCTCCAGGGGTGCTACATGATTTTTGCCAGGGTAAACGAGGTTGCTTATATTGTCGAGTTCAGTGTGCTAAAAACTGAACTTGTTCAATAGCGAACCGGCGTCAGCGAGATTGCTAACGGGGAGCGACAGAGCGGAAGCTTTGCATTTCAGCTGATACTGCTAGTCCCGGGTGGTGACGTCCCTGACCTCACCTGTATCACACGGTGGCGCCCAGTTTCCACGGATTAAATTCATTGTGGCCATACCCGAGGTCTTCGCTGAGGGTTTTCCGGCCGGATGCCACCGCGAGTATATGCTGAAAGATCTCTTCCCCCACCTGCTGCACCGATGCTTCTCCGGTGACTATGGTGCCGCAGTTGAGGTCTATGTCGTCGCCCATGCGGGCGAATATTTCGTTGTTGCTCGCCAATTTTATGGTCGGTACCGGCTTGCAGCCGAACGCCGAACCGCGGCCGGTCGTAAAGCAGATCAGGTTGGCGCCCCCGGCCACCTGCCCGGTGGCCGAGACCGGGTCTTAGCCCGGCGTGTCNNCGCGGCCGGTCGTAAAGCAGATCATATTGGCTCCCGATGCGACTTGCCCGGTCACCGATACGGGATCAAAACCGGGGCTGTCCATAAACACCAGGCCCCGCTCGCGGATCGGCTCGCCATAAAGGTAGACCGCCCGCAGATTGGTGGTGCCCGCTTTTGATTGCGCGCCAAGGGATTTCTCCAGAATGGTGGTGAGACCGCCCACCTTGTTGCCGGGTGAGGGGTTGTTGTTCAACTCGAAGCCGTGCAGAGCGGTGTAGTTTTCCCACCAGCGAATACGCTCGAGCAATTGTTCGGCGACTGCCGGCCTTTCGGAGCGTTGGGTCAGCAGGTGTTCCGCTCCGTAGATTTCGGGGGTTTCGGAATAAATCACCGTGCCGCCGTGGGCCACCACTAAATCGCACGCCGCCCCCAGGGCTGGGTTGGCGGAAATGCCGGAGAATCCGTCCGAACCACCGCACTGCACCGCCAGGATCAATTCAGTTGCGGGGACGGGGGTGCGAATGCAGGTGTTCACCTGGGGCAACATATCGCGCACGAGTTGGACGCCTTTCTCGATGGAGGCGCGGGTGCCGCCCGTATCCTGAATGTCATAGGCCTTGAATGTGCCACTGTCGGCCAAGCCATTTTCTTCCAGCAGGCGCTGGATCTGCATGGTCTCGCAGCCCAAACCGATCAGAATCACTCCGCCGAAGTTCGGCTGCCGGGCGTAGCCGACCAAGGTGCGTTCCAGCACCTCGTAAGCTTCGCCGCTTGAGCGCATACCGCAGCCGCTTTCATGGGTCAGGGCGACCACGCCGTCTACGTTGGGATAGTCGGCCAGGGCACCGGGATAATTAAATTGCGCCGCAATATGGCTCGCCACGGTTGCGGAACAGTTGACGCTGGTGAGAATNNCCCAAGAAAATGCGCGCGCTCGTTCTCGGCCACGTAGCGGGTGGGCTTGGTGTTCTGACAAAAACCGTAATCCCGCGTCTTCACCTCGGCCGAACAATTGTGGGTGTGCACATGGGACCCGGCTGCTATGTCGAGCGTCGCGGTTCCAATTGGCTGGCCATATTTCACGATTTCTTGACCGCGATGAATAGGCTGGAGGGCAATCTTGTGCNNNNGCCAATGGACCTTGGGGGCCCGCCAGCTCCGCGCCGGCGGTGACCGGGGCAATGGCGACAGCCACATTATCATCGGGGTGCAGCTGCAAAATAGGACTTACCATCTTTCCCGTCCGCTAAAACCAAACGTCATAAATGAAAACCTTGTTGTATAGGCACTGGGCCCTGTGCCGAACAGTGGTCTAAATTTATCAGCTTGTTGGTAAGGCCGCAAACGGAATATTGGTAAGACTGGTGGCAAAGGCGGATCATTTGTGAGGTGGGTTCGGCATTTGCTAGAATCTGCCGTCGCCGGCTTGAGCCGCATCCCACTTTGTGGTCCAGTAGGTGCGGCGCTTCAGTCGAAGCAAAAAAATAATACGAGCGACCGGCTGTCTGACCAACCGCCCCGTATCCTAGTCCCTCGTTACGTCGTTCCCATAGCCATGGTATCCGGTCGACCAATTGAAAGAGCGTTGTTAATAATGAGTCAGTCTGAGGTGGCCGCAGGCCAGAATTCGGGTGAGGCGGACGCTGTGCGCCCCGCGGCAGAAGGCTATTCGGGTCGCCTCTATCAAAGGGTGGCGGAGCAGCTCGCCGAGGTGATTGCCTCGGGGGAATATCCGGTGGGCTCGCGCCTGCCCGCCGAGCGCAAGCTCGCCGAGCGGTTCAATGTCAGTCGGCCGACGGTGCGCGAGGCGATCATCGCGCTCGAACTCGCCGGCTGCGTGGAGGTTAAGGGCGGCTCGGGAGTCTATGTCACTTCAGGCAGTTCCACCGGTCTCGCTGCGACGGAACTCGATGTAGGCGCTTTCGAAATCCTCGAGGCGCGCTTGATTTTTGAAGGCGAGGCCGCGGCCATAGCGGCCAAGGTGATCACGGATGGCGAACTGGATGACCTGCGCGCAGCGCTCAGCTCCATGGTATCGGAGAACGAGCAGGAACCCGTGTCCGAAAACGCCGATGAGATTTTTCACCTGTTGATCGCCAAGGCTACCCACAACGAAGCCATAGTGTCGGTCTGCAAGCACCTGTGGTCCTTACGCAACAATTCCAACGTCTCGGCGAGCATTCTGGAGAAAGTGCGCCAGGCGGGCTCGCGCCCGCGCATCGACGAGCACGCGCGCATCCTGCAGGCGCTGGAAAACCACGATCCGGTCGCCGCCCGTGCCACCATGCGCGAGCACCTCAACCGAGTGGTCGACCAATTGCTGGATTCCACCGAAGCCCAAGCGGTGGAAGAAGCTCTGCGCAAAGTCAACCAGGAACGTGAACGCTTTTCCCGCACCCGTTGAACGAGCAGGGGCCAGACCCCGCTCGTTTCCCTTCGATCTGTTGCATCCGTCGCAAAAATTTTCCCCAATCTCGCCCGCGCGTCTTTCTTTGTTTGAACTGGTCAGTCCAATTTGTTAGGTTTGCATCGATTTAAATTGACAATTGGCCTGATAAATTCGCCAAGTTCACAGCACCAAGCGGGGTTGTTTATGGGACCGAGTATCAACCGCCGGTATTTTGTCGCCGGTGTCGGGGCCGCTGTTGCCGGCTGCACGCTCGGCCATCCGCGCGGGCCGGTGGTGGAGCCGGATGATTGGGCCATGGCTGCGCAGATCCGCGCGGGCATAAAACCACCACAGTTTGCCGAACGGGATTTTCTCTTGACGGACTACGGCGGCCGCGCCGGGGAAGACGTGTCCGCCGCTCTGACCCGGGCTATCAATGCGTGCCACGCGGCCGGAGGCGGGCGTGTATTGGTCCCGCCCGGTATTTACCTCACCGGTCCCGTTCATCTGCTCAGTCATGTGAACCTTCACCTCCAAAAGGGCGCAGTGTTGCGCTTCCACACGGACCCGCGACTCTACCTGCCGGAGGTGCTGACCCGCTGGGAGGGCATGGAGCTCATGGGATATTCCCCGCTGGTTTACGCCTGCGACCAGAGCAACATAGCGCTGACCGGCGAGGGCACGCTCGACGGCCAGGCGAGCGTCGATAACTGGTGGCCCTGGAAGGGCAATTCCGAGTGGGGTCGACCGGGATTTCCGTCGCAGGACCAGACGCGCTCCCGGTTGATGGCGGACGTGGAGGCAGGCGTGCCCGTCGGCGAACGGCACTACGGCGCCGGTCATTTTCTGCGGCCACCTTTTGTGCAGTTCTATCGCTGTAATCAGGTGCTGATCGAAGGGGTAACAATCCTGCGCGCGCCTTTTTGGCTGGTCAATCCGGTCCTGTGTGAAGACGTGGTTGTGCGCGGAGTACACCTGGAAAGTCTCGGCCCCAACTCCGACGGCTGCAATCCGGAGTCCTGTCGAAATGTTTTGATCGAAAACTGCTATTTCGATACCGGTGACGACTGCATCGCCATCAAATCCGGCCGCAATGCCGACGGCCGGCGCATTAAAGTGCCGAGTGAAAATATCGTGATTCGCGGCTGCCGCATGCGCGCCGGTCACGGCGGCATAGTGATTGGCAGCGAGATTTCCGGCGGTGCGCGGAATATTTTTGCCGAGGACTGCCATATGAGCAGCCCCAGCCTGGAGCGCGGTATCCGCATCAAAACCAATTCCGTGCGCGGCGGAGTGATCGAGCATCTGCGGTTTCGCAATATCCATATCGGGCGGGTACAGGACGCGCTGGTGATCAATTTCTTTTACGAAGAGGGCGACAGCGGCAATTTCCTCCCCACGGTGCGCGATATCGCCATCGAAAACTTGCTGTGCGAGCACGCCGATCGGGTGTTTGAACTCGCGGGTTTTGCTCGCCAGAAGATAGTTGATGTCCGCCTGACGGACGTGCGGGTTTTGCAAGCCGCTCAGGTCGGCCAGTTGGACAACATCGAAAGCTTTCAACTGACTCGGGTAACCATCAATGGCGAGAGGTTTTATGAGCCGCGGCAATAAATTCGCTTCCGATAAATTGGCCAGACAGATTCTATTGTTTGGTAGACCAATTTATGCCAGTATTGGCCGGCAAATTTCAACGTGGTAACCCGGTTGTGCGGTATCCGCCCGTGCGGATCGACTGAATACCAATAAAAAGAGAATCTTCGGGGACACAAAAATGCATCCATTCAAAGTCAGACCTCTTGTGCTTGCCGTAGCCTTGGCGACCCCCGCCTGGGCTCAAAACGCGACCGACCCGGCAGCGGAGGAGGGTACCGCAATCGAAGAAGTGGTCGTTACCGGCTTTCGAGAAAGTCTCGCTACCGCCCTGGAAGCCAAACGCGCGACAGCGGGTGCCGTGGATGCGATCATGGCGGAGGACATAGCCAGTTTTCCCGACAATAATCTTGCGGAGTCCTTGCAGAGAATATCCGGCGTGGCTATTACGCGTTCTGGCGGTGAAGGTCGCGGAATAACGGTTCGCGGGCTTGGGCCAGCATTCACTCGCGTCCGCTTAAACGGCATGGAGACAATTTCCACCACCGGGGGTACCGACGCGGTGGGCGGCAACAACCGTGGCCGCGGATTTGATTTCAATACTTTTTCCTCCGATNNTCGCTGGGTGCGACGGTCGACCTGAAGGCCGCTCAGCCGTTCGATTACGATGGATTTGTGTTCACCGCCGGTGGGCAGCTGGGTTACAACGACCGAGCACAGGATCTCGACCCCGCCGCATCCGTCCTAATCAGCAACACCTTTGCTGATGGTCTTTTCGGCGCGTTGCTTTCAATATCCTATTCGGAGCGAAAGGTGGTGGACGAGGGCTCCAGTACCGTGCGCTGGAGTCGAGCAAGCAACCAAGCGTTTGGTAACTATCAGGGAGCGGCAATCCCGAATACCCATCCCGTTAACACTGCCTTCCGACCGCGAATTCCGCGCTACGATTCTTACACCCATGAAACAGAACGGCTTGGTGCCAGCGGCTCGTTCCAGCTCCGACCGACGGAAAAAACGGAGATCAGTTTGGATATCCTCTTCGCTCAGCATGATGCGAGTCGCGAGGAAATATTTTTACAAGGTTCTCTGAATCCAGGTGCCAACGCGACTGCGAACGTATTGGACTACGAGATTCGAGGCGAGACTTTAGTCTATGCGTCCCTCGAAGGTGCACGACTGCTCTCGGAAAACCGCTTCGATGAAATGAACAATGACTTTAGTCAGGTGACGCTCACCCTGAAGCAGGAAGTTTCAGAGCGCCTGCGCTTGAATTTTCTCTGGGGCACCGCTGAATCGGATTATGACAATCCTATCCAGAATACTGTGCTGATGCAGGCGAATAACCAGAATTTCGGCTTTGATTACCGCAACGGCCGCGACGCTCAGCTAACATTCGGCGAAGCCGCCTATGACCCCGCTTCCTGGGTGGCGACAGGCGTGCGCCAGCGCCCGCAGAGCACCAAAAACAGTTTCGATTCATTACGTCTGAGTTCGGAATTCGACATCAGTGAGGTCTTTTTATTAAAGGGCGGGATTGAATACAAGGATTTCGATTTCGCTACTGACCAATACGCTTATGCCTCGGAGGGGGCGAATGGAGTCGATATTCAATCGGATCCCAGTTATATAACCCGCTATGACGCCGACCTTGGGGACGGGCGTGAATGGCTGATACCCAACCGGCAACGCATCATGGAGGCATATGGCCTCTTCGCTTTGCCACTTACGGTTAATCAAGGCAACACCTATGCCGCACGCGAAGAGACCTCCGGCGCGTATATCCAATTGGACATGGATACGACCATTGGCGGAGTGCCGGTTCGCGGTGATATCGGCGTGCGCCACTTTAAGACGGACCAGAGTTCCACAGGCTATTTAATTAGCGCCACCCAGCCTGCGTTGATCACGGTGGAACATGACTATTCGGACACCTTGCCCGCTCTGAATCTGGTGGTTGAACCGGTGGAGAATTTCTTGATTCGGTTTGGCTATTCTGAAGGTATTTCGCGGGCCGGCCTAAACCAGATTACGCCCAGCAGCAGTGTAAGCGTCGCAGGAACCAATTTGTCCGTCAGTGGCAGCAATCCGTTCCTCGAGCCAACCCACGCAAAAAGTTATGATTTAGGTTTTGAATGGTATTTTTCTGAGGAAGGAATGCTGAACCTTGCGTTGTTCAGGAAGGAAATTAAAAGTCACATTCAGACATTGCAAACCCAGCCGATTTACAGCGACCTGGCCAAAGAAATCGGACTGCCGATTCAGGCTGCCATCGATGCTTGTACCAATCAGGGAGCCGCGCTCGGTGGTTATGGTCCCAACTGCAATGAGAATTTACCTTGGAATTACGCGATCCCGCGTAATGGGCCCGGCGGTGATCTCGATGGTTACGAGATCAGCTATCAGCAACCATTTACATTCCTGCCCGGCTGGCTCAGTGATTTTGGTTTCATTGGTTCCTACACGCAGGTTGAGTCCGATATGGATTACCTGAGCACTACCGGTGAGCTGACGGCGACGCGCCCCCTTGTGAATCTTTCCAAATACACCTCGAGCGCAACCTTGTACTACGAAACGGATATGTTTAGTACACGTGTGTCCGTGGCCAAACGCAGCGGTTATCTCACGACACCCATAGGGCGAGATGGGAACGACATGGAAGGCACCGCCGGTACCACCAATATTGACGCGGTTGTCGGTTATTCGATTCTGGACAATCTCAAGCTGACATTGGAAGCGCTCAATCTCACCGACGAGCCCGATGATCAATGGGTGGGCTCGCAGGACAACCGGTTATCTTATTACCATAAAACCGGGCGGCAATTTTATCTCGGCTTGAAATATACCTATTAACGGGGCGCGGCATCACGCAGCGCGGTTGCGCTTTTTTGATCCGCCGACCCCCCTCTAACGGGTGAGCGTCAATGGTTGTTGCAGAAAACTCCGCCAAGCAACTGGCAGGGAAACGAGCGTTTCCTAATTTATTCGGGAAGGTAAGGCTCCTGAGTTTTGCGATCGGCTGTTCCGCATTGTTTGGCAGCTGCGCAGGACCCAAGAGCCAGCACCAAGATGGCCAGGATGCCTTGGGTCGGGCTGCCGATTGGGTAGCCGATGTTGAGCTACACAATCCGTCTAAGTTCGCTCGGCGGGACGCCGCGGCATACTTTAGTTTTTACGATCTCGGAGTGTCGGCGCCCGCTCAACTACGGGTTTCGACCGGAGAGCAACCGCTTGCAAGCGAAAGCATCGACAGTGATGGCGACGGCGCAGCGGACGGATTGCTGGTGTTGTTAGATCTGGCCGCTGGCGAAACCCGGAATATCCGATTTTCTCGGGGAGAAGGGATCACACCCGCAAAACGCACGCAAGCGGAAATTTCCGTTAAACAAGGCGGTAGCTGGGTGCCCCGCAACGATGGCACCCCTTATCAAAATTACGAGGGTGGCAGATTTGTGAATGTTCCGGGAGTCAGCGTACCGGAATTTTATACCGACCACTCCAACTGGATCCGATATGAGGGACCGGGTATCGAGTCCGACAAGGTCGGTTACCGGATTTATCTCGACGGGCGTAATGGTTTCGATATATTCGGTAAATCCATTGCAGCGCCCGTGCTGCAGCAAGTCGGGCTGGATGGTTACGAATCCTACCACCAGCCTCAGTCCTGGGGCATGGATATTCTCAAGGTAGGCAAATCCCTGGGCGCCGGCGGTTTCGGATTTTGGGCACAGGATCAACTGGTGCATTTGCAGGAAGTGGGCCGGCGCAGTGCGCGCATCACCCAGGATGGTTATTTGTTTTCCAGCTTTCAAATCCATTACGAAAAATGGCAAGTCGCCGAACAGGTCGTCGATATTCAGGCGAACTTGTCGATGCAGGCCGGCAGCCGCCTGGTAAAAAATCAGCTGCGGTTGACCGCCGATCTGCCGAATTTGGCAATCGGATTAGTGGCGCACCCCGGCACCATTCTCATCACCGGCCCCACCGAAATTCCGGGTGATAGTTACTCCTATCTTGCCACCTGGGGAACGCAAAGCCTCGACGGACAGAAGTTGGGTATGGCCGTGTTTTT
>DJFO01000010.1:9039-9204 GCA_002432555.1 Marinagarivorans sp. UBA5870 | reverse complement strand
CGTCATATAGCGGTGGTGAAACCGGCCGGACGGGAGTTGACCTATTATTTCGCCGCCGCCTGGCAAGGCGAGCTCAGCGCGGGTATCGCCGATGAGGCCGCCTTCAGGGTCTATCTCGAGCAGCAGGCGGAACAACTGACCCGGCCGTTGCGGCAGCGGCTCGTC
>DJFO01000010.1:0-8978 GCA_002432555.1 Marinagarivorans sp. UBA5870 | reverse complement strand
CAATCGCAAACGCAAACCCAAATTTGAATACGACATCGTCGGCCTTTTGCCCATGGCTTATGACGAACTCGGGGAAGCCACAGGCAATTTGACGTATCGCCAGGTCAAGTTTCAGGTCACCGCCACTTATATCGCGCCGGATGGCGTTATCCGGCAATACAACAAAGCCGATTTTAATATGGACAGCGTCGCGCCGGGTCGCGCGCTGCTGCGCGTTTATGCGGAGGACCCTCAGCCGCGTTATAAAGTTGCGCTCGATACATTGCGCGCGCAATTGCGGGAGCATCCCAAAACAGACAACGGCGCCTTCTGGCATAAACAGATTTATCCCGGACAATTATGGTTGGACGGGGTTTATATGGGCATGCCGTTTCTGGCGGAGTACGCTCTGAAAGTCGAGAGCGCGGCGGAGCGGGAGCGCAGCTTCGAGGAAATTTCGCGCGAGTTTGCGCTCACAGAAAAAATTCTGCGCGATCCCGCCACCGGCTTGTATTATCACGCCTGGGACGAAGACCGAAAGCAGGTGTGGGCGAACCCTGAGACGGGTTTGTCACCCCATTTTTGGGCGCGGGGGATGGGATGGCTCGGCATGGCCCTGGTGGATGTGCTGGACTATATGCCCGCTGAGCGGGCCGAGGATCGAACCGCGTTGGTGCGTATGTCGGTGGACCTGGCGAAAACCCTGCAGCGCTATCAAGATCCAAGCGGAACCTGGTGGCAAATCATGGACAAGCCGGGCGCGTTGGGAAATTATCGGGAATCCAGCGCGACCGCCATGTTTACCTATTTTCTCGCCAAGGCGGTCAATCAAGGATATTTGACCGAGACGAATTTCGGGCCCGGTCTGCGCGACTTCGTATTGCGCAGCTATGCGGGGCTGATCAATGAATTTGTTCTGGTGCACCCGGACGGCAAGATCAGTATGGTCAACCAATGTTATGTGGCTGGCCTGGGTTACGGGCGCGACGGCAGTTACGATTATTATTTGAACGAGAGTATTTCCCGCAACGATCCGAAAGGCACGGTCCCGTTTATATTGGCCGGCATCCAGGTGGCGAAAATGCTCGAACAACATCCCTGAGGAATATCCATGAGTTCCGTGGTTCTCAACCCGAATGTCGAAGAACGATTTGCCGTCCATATAGACGACTACAAGAATTACGATACGGAAACCCTGCGCCGGCATTTTCATATAGACCGCATTTTTGGCGAAAATGAAATTCGTTGGGTCTATACCCACTACGAGCGCTTGATGGTTGGCGGTCTTATTCCGCGGGGCGGCCCGGTGAAACTGCTGCCGGTGGACCAGCAGAAAATGCCTTGGTTTCTTGCCCGGCGCGAGATGGGTGTCATTAACGTCGGGGGTGCCGGCCGGGTGAGCGTGGACGGACAAGCCTTTGGACTGGATTATAAAGAGGCGCTTTACGTCGGCAAAGACAGCCGCGAGGTGATTTTTGAAAGCGCAGACGCGGCGCAGCCCGCACGGTTTTATTTGCTCTCCACACCCGCCCATATGACCTATCCCACCGTCAAGGTCGGGCGCGAAACCGCGGAAGTGGTGGAACTGGGCGCGCTGGAAACCAGCAATGCGCGCACCTTGCGCAAATTGTTGGTCGGCTCCATTGTGCAGACCTGTCAGCTGCAGATGGGCATGACGGAATTGAAACCCGGCAGCGTCTGGAACACCATGCCCCCGCACACTCATTCCCGGCGCATGGAGGTGTATTTTTATTTCGAGGTGCCGGCCAACCAGGCGGTATGCCATTTTATGGGGCCGCGCGACCAGACACGACATATATGGCTGCAGAACGAAGAGGCGGTGGTGTCTCCGCCCTGGTCCATGCACTGTGCCGCCGGCACCAGCAACTACGTTTTTATTTGGGGTATGGCCGGGGAAAATCTCGATTACGGCGATATGGACTTCCACCAACCGAACGAGCTGCGTTAAGGAGACTCTATGCGCGTCCATCCGCTTTTTGATCTCTCCGGTAAAGTGGCATTAATCACCGGCGGCACCCACGGGCTGGGCATGGCCATGGCAGAGGGTTTGGCGAGTGCCGGGGCGCGCCTGGTAGTCAACGGACAATCCAGCCAGGAAAAAATTGACGAGGCGGTGCAGCATTATCGCGCGTTGGGTTACGACGCGCACGGCTACAGGTTCGACGTTTGCAATCCCGCAGAAGTCGAGGCCGCCGTTGCCGCTATCGAAGCGGAGGTCGGCCCCATCCATATTTTGGTCAACAATGCCGGCATTATTCGCCGCGTGCCTTTGCTCGATATGCCGTTGGAGGAATGGGAACGGGTCATACGCACGGATTTAACCGGCGTTTTTGTGATGACCAAGCCCGTGGTAAAAAATATGATCGCCCGCGGCGCGGGGAAGGTCATCAATATTTGCTCCATGATGAGCGAGCTCGGGCGCGATTCGGTCGGCGCTTACGCTGCGGCCAAAGGCGGCTTAAAGATGCTCACCCGCAATATGGCCACCGAATGGGCGCGCCACAATATTCAGGTGAATGGCTTAGGGCCTGGATACTTCGCCACCTCTCAAACCGCCCCCATTCGGGTGCCGGGTCATCCCTTCAACGACTTTATCGTATCTCGCACCCCCGCCGGTAAATGGGGCGATCCCGCCGACCTCCAAGGTGCCGCTGTTTTCCTGGCGGCACCGGCCAGCGATTTTGTCACGGGGCAAATTCTCTATGTCGACGGTGGAATTTTGGCAACCATCGGCCGGCCAATGAACGAGATAGCCTAAGCGGCCCCGTTTCGTTCAATCGTGATCCGGCGAGGCCCGATATCCGTCGTCCCCGCGCGGCCGACCCAGGGAAATGTAGGTCGGGCCGCGTAGGTCGGGCCGCGTGGGTTCCCGCCTTCGCGGGAATGACGGAGCGTTTGCACTAAGCCTTACTCGGTTCCGCGCAGCGGCTCTCCAACTCTCTCCATCCTCGCACAGGCGGGATCCATCCGCGTCCTCGATCAAATATCCCTGCCAGCCGCCGTCCCCACACCGAGGGATCGATCCGTCTCCTCGATTAAAATATCCGCCGCAGCCGTCTTCCCCGCGCAGGCGGGGATCCGAAGCGCTCTCGCTCCGTTCTCTCAACGCGATCAATACGAATAACCCATTCGAAGTTGTATGACCAAAATATATAAATTGGTAAGATTGATTTACCGGTTTTGGCTATCAGGTCACAAACCATTTCGACATTCGCTGAGATAATTCCCCTGCCTCAATGGCTGCGGCAACCCTTACTTTCCGGGACACCGTGGCTGCTGGGTGAGCACCTTCCCAGAGCTAGCGCACTAGCCCTTCGGCCTTTCACAGGGCCGCTTTTTATTCCCGGAAAAATGCCACGGGCGTTTTTCCTTAGGCGTCACAGAAGCGCCCAGAAATTTCTGCAACGAAACTTTTATGCAACAAAAGTAGGGGGAAACTATGAGTCAATTCAAATTACTGCCGCTGGCGTGCCTTGTGCTCGGCTTGGCGGCTTGCGGCGGCGATAACGCCGGTTCTTCCAGTGGCAGTTCTTCCTCCAGCAGTAGTTCATCGTCAAGTTCTTCATCGTCCAGCAGTTCTTCCAGTTCCAACAGCTCATCCAGTTCCAGCAGCTCGTCCAGCTCTAGCAGTTCTTCGAGCTCTAGCAGTTCGTCCGGCAGTTTGGGTACCGCCGCTGACGTGGTCGGATTTGCTTCGATTTTCAACGGCACTTCCTACGATCTGACCGGGGGTACCGGTGGAGAGGTCGTCAATGTCGGCAATTTTGAACAATTGGCGGCGGCGGTGGCGGATGACGAGCCCCGAGTCATTTATATTCAAGGGACTATTGCTTCCACTGCGGTAAAAATGCTGAATGTGGGTTCCAATAAAAGTATCTTGGGTGTGGGCGCGAACGCGACCATTGACGGTTTCGGTTTCAATATTTCCGGTGGTTACACTCCGCCGGCCACTTATACCCTCTGCGACGACGCTGCCGGCGGTCCAGGCGCGGATCGGCAAAACGTTATTATCCGCAACTTGACCTTTAAAAACTCCGCGGACGACTCCATTAATATCGAATGTTGGGCCCACAATATCTGGGTGGATCACAACACCTTTACCAAAGCCTACGACGGTAACGTAGACGTAAAACGCGCCGCGGATTTTATTACCGTATCCTGGAATAAATACGACGGTACCGATAAAACCATGCTGCTCGGTCACGACGACGACAATGGTGAGCAGGACCGCGGACATCTGCGAGTGAGCTACCATCACAATTACTTTCTGAAGTCCGTGCAGCGCAATCCCCGCGTACGTTTTGGCCAAGCGCACGTGTTCAATAATTATGTTGAACAGATTTCCTCGTATTTTATTGGTAAGGGCGTGGAGTGCGACGTTTTTGCCGACGGCAACTATGTGAAATTCGCCGACGCCATTACCGACGATTTCGGCGGCTCCGACGTGACCTGGCATGCGTCAAATATAGTGGAAGCCACGGATAATCCCGCGGTGGCCAACGGCCAAGCCTTCGATCCGCGCAGCTATTACGAATACGATCTCGATGCTACGGCTTCGATACCCGCCCTGGTTACCCAAGGCGCCGGCGCAGGAAAAATTGATGTTCAGGGCGGCTCCAGCAGCTCCAGTTCGAGCAGCGGCGTAGCGGCGTCTTCGTCGAGCAGTTCCTCCTCCAGCTCCAGCAGCAGTTCATCCTCCAGTTCATCCTCCAGTTCCTCCTCGAGCTCGAGCAGCTCCTCCGGCGGCGAATTCTCCGGTGTTTGCCCCGAGCGGCCGGTGCCGGTGGAAACCGTACAATTATCCGCGACCGTGGAAGTCGCTGCAGGACAGGTATTCGACGGCGGCGGCAAACGCTATAACCTGGGTGGCGGGACGCAGTTGGAAGGCCAACCCCCCTTGTTCCGTCTGCAAGACGGCGCCCAGTTGGTCAACGTGGTCATAGGCGAGCAAGCCTCCGACGGTGTGCACTGCGAAGGCTCCTGTTTAGTCGAAAATGTCTGGTGGGAGGATATAGGTGAGGACGCAGGCACGGCGCGCGGGCCCGCCGGCACCGTGATGGAAGTGCGCTGCGGCGGCGCTTTCAAAGGTGAGGACAAAACCTTTCAGCACAACGGCCGCGGTGAACTGCGCATCCTCAATTTTGTGGCGGAAGATGCGGGCAAACTCTACCGCTCTTGCGGTGATTGCACCGGCAACGGCGGCCCGCGCACCGTGACCATCGATAATGTAAAAGTGAAAAATGTCGGCACGGTGGTGGGCATCAACACCAACTTCGGCGATGTGGCCAATATTCGCAACCTGATTGTGGAATATTCCGGCAGCCATAAAGTGAAAATCTGCCAGGTTTACCAGGGTGTGGTGAAGGGCCAGGGTTCCACCTCGGCTCTGGGCGTAGAATTCGAAACCGCCAACTGCAACGTCAGTCCCGCCGACATTACCCTGGTGGGTACCACGCAGATCAACCTCACCGGTTACACCGGCACCAAAGTGCCAAAAACCCAATAATCCCTTCGTCCCATTTATCCCGACCCAATGCTCCTCTGGAGCATTGGGCAGAGGATTTGCGTCATGAAAATTTATCACGGTTTGCTGTTGCTCAGCCTCGGTCTTGCCGGCTGTGGCGGCTCCTCCTCGGGTGAAGGAGGGTCGAGCTCCTCGTCCAGTTCGAGCTCTTCATCGACCTCCAGCTCGAGTAATTCATCGAGTTCCAGCTCAGGCAGTTCATCGAGTTCTAGCTCGAGCAATTCTTCCAGTTCTTCGTCGAGTTCTTCATCAAGCTCGTCATCAAGCTCGTCATCGAGTTCGTCATCGAGTTCCAGCTCGTCATCTTCAAGCAGCTCCGGCGCAGTGGTGGCGGGGGAGTTGGACGGGTTTGCCGCGGTGGAAGGCATGGGTTTGGCCACCACCACCGGTGGTGCCGCTGGGCCTATAGTCACCGCGAGTACAGCGGCCGAGTTGGAATCTTATATAGAATCGTCCGACGATCCCTACGTGATTTTAATTGACGGCACTATGGATTTGGGCGGCAGCCATATTTCCATGCGCCCCAACAAATCGTTGATCGGCCTCGCCAACGCCCGCATTATCAACGGCGGTTTGGAGTTTCATGGCGATTCCAACATCATTATCCGCAANNGCGGCAATATTGACGATGCCTTGAAAATCAATCAGGAATCCCACCATATTTGGATCGATCACTGTTATCTGTCCAATTATGAAGATGGTCTGCTGGATATCACCCGCGGCTCGAGTTATATCACGATTTCCTGGAACCACTTTAAAAATCACGACAAGACGATTTTGATTGGCCACTCGGACAACAACGCAGGGGATATAGGCCGGTTGAAAACCACTCTGCACCACAACTGGTTCGACAGTACTGTTCAGCGCCATCCGCGGGTGCGCCTGGGCGAGGTGCATATTTACAACAATTATTTTTATAACATTAACGCCAGTAATTCCTTTGGCTCCGCCGAGGGTTACGGCATAGCCTCTGCCAACGAAGCCGACGTGCTGGTGGAGGGCAATTATTTTCAAGATGTGACCCGCCCCATGATTTCCGGCGTCGAGGGTTTTTCCGGCCCGGGGGACATAGTCGAGCGCTTCAACGTCTACGATAATTCAGGCGCTCCGGTCAGCCGCGGCACCGCGTTTGAAGCCTCGACTTATTACACCTATGAACTGGATGACGCGGCCGCGTTACCCGCGCTGATCATGTCCGGTGCCGGCGTTGGCAAAATTGATCCGCAGCAAGCGGCAATGATGTTCAAGAATTAACGGAGAAAAAACCATGCCCCGTTTAATCGCTCCTTTTGTCTGCGCTCTGCTGCTCGCCGGGTGTGGCGGCTCCTCAGCCGGTTCGAGTTCCAGCAGCAGTTCGTCCAGTTCGAGCTCAAGTAATTCCTCAAGTGCGAGTAGTTCGAGTAGCTCCAGCAGTTCCAGCAGTTCGTCGGGTGGAACGAACGGCCCGGTCGTCGGATTTGCCAGCTTGGATCGGTTCGGCCAGGCGGGCACCACCGGTGGCATGGGCGGCGAGGAAGTTATGGTGGGGAGCTTCGCCGAATTGGCCGCGGCGGTGGCCGACCACACGCCGCGTTTAGTGAAGATCGTGGGCACCATCGACGGCACGGGCCAGACGGACATGCTGCGGGTCGGCTCCAACAAATCCATCCTCGGCGTGGGAGCGGATGCGCGTATCGTCGGTTTCGGCCTGAATATCAGCGGTTTTTCCCCGAGTGAACTCGGCCTCAAAGAGGGCACCGCCTGTGACGCCCCCTACAAGGACATGTTCACCTACAGTAAAAACGTGATAGTGCGGAACATCACCTTCAACAATGCGCCGGACGATGGCATCAATGTGCAGTGCTGGTCGCACCATATCTGGATCGACCACAATACCTTTCAAAACACCGCCGACGGCGCGCTGGACATCAAACGTGGGTCGGACTGGGTAACCGTGTCCTGGAATCGGTTTATTCAGACCGATAAAACCATGCTGCTCGGCCATGACGAATCCAATTATGAGCAGGATTTCGGCCATCTGCACGTGACCTACCACCACAACTGGTTCGACCACACCCGCCAGCGCCATCCGCGTACGCGCTATTGCGTCGCCCATTTGTTCAACAACTGGATCGATAATCCGGAAAATTCCCCCAGCTTCAATTACATGATCAGTGCGGGTGTGAGCAGCAATGTTTATGCGGATTTTAATTACGTGCACGTCGGGGCGGTTGAACAAGTGACTCAAGATGCCAACGACCCCAACCCAGGCGGCACGCCGGCGACCCGGGTCACCTGGATGCCGAATAACGTCACCGTCGGTGAAATGAAAATCGGGCTCAATACCGGCGATGCCTTTTTACCGACGGATTTTTACGCCTATGCGGCCGACGTTCCAGCGGATCTGCCGGCGCTGTTGATGGCGGGAGCTGGGGCGGGACATCTGTAAGCCGCGTTCAATTAAAAAATCTCTTAATGCCCGGGCTTTGACCCGGGTAATTTTTTAGGCGAGGTGCAGTATGAGGACCAACTGGCTGGTGGTGTTCACCGCCGCGTTTCTGACCGCCTGCGGTGGTGCGGCGGGCCCAAGCTCTACGTCGAGCAGCTCCAGCTCATCGTCGACTTCAAGCGCTTCATCAAGTTCAAGCTCGTCGTCGAGTTCAAGCTCCTCGTCCAGCTCAAGCTCTTCATCGTCGGGTGACCCCTATGTCACCGGCTGCACGGGCGAGACCAGCGGCCTCACCGCCAGTCGGATTTTTTATGTCGCTCCCGAGGGATCCGGCACTGGGGAGAGTTTCGCTTCCCCCATGAGTTTTCCCGCAGCTCTGACGGCGGTTGGTCCNNTGTTGCAACCGGGCACCTACACCATTGCCTACACCGGCGGTAAAAATACCATCACCTTGGCGAAATCCGGCCGCAGCGATGCGCTGATAAAAATGGTTGCCGCCAACTGTGGACGGGCGATCTTTGATTTTTCCACCCCGGCGGATCAATACGTCGACAAAGGATTCGGCTTTCATCTGACGGGCAACTACTGGTACATCAAAAATATCGACGTCACCCGCGCCGGATATCACGGGCTCTACATAGGGGTAGGCAGCGTCAGTGAGGCCAGTCCGAACGTCGGCCAACACAACACCATCGAAAATTGTTCGTTTTATGACAATCGCAACACCGGCCTCGAAATCAACAACGGGGGAGCCCACAATTTAGTGATCAATTCGGACGCGTATCTCAATTACGATCTCAAACGCAACGGCGGCATGNNCCAAAACAATTGCAGGGGCCGGGCAATCGTTTTTATGGCTGCCGCGCCTGGGGAAATTCCGATGATGGTTTCGATACCTATGACAGTGCGGATCCCGTGGTCATTGAACACAGTTGGGCATTCAGCAACGGCTACGATGTCTGGGGATTCGGGCTACAGGGCAATGGTAACGGCTTTAAGCTCGGCGGCAACGGCAAACTCCAGCAC
>DJFO01000017.1 GCA_002432555.1 Marinagarivorans sp. UBA5870 | reverse complement strand
ATCGCATAATCATGACGCGCCTTAGCCCTAAACCTTGTAAAGTCGCCAATGAGTTAATCGGACAAAGCTCGAGTCGCGAATCGATTAAGATCTCGGGCGACCGGTAAATACGGATCGGAACGGCCGGGGACAGGTTTTGTCTTTGCCCCCTATTCAATCTCAAATGCGTTTTTTCCGCATTCCGGGCAGATATTCGTCATAACCACCATGTGCGAAAACTTATTTTTTACAACAGCGCCACAGCTCGCGCAAGAAAGGCCCAAGCCTTTGCCCTTGCGCCACGTCAAATACTGCCAAGAAAACATGACAATGAGCGAGTTTATAACGACCAGGCTCAGCCCGCCGTAGTGCCGCAAAATTTCGTTTTCCGAACACCGAAAAAAATGGATTTCGATGTAGGAGGTGCCTAACAAAAGAACGTACACAAGTGCAAACATGGCGAGAGCAAGGCGAGTAGCATAGCGCCGAGCGGTTTTAGATTTTTCAGCAAATTCAATTCGATTCATACGACCTGTCAAATTTACGTCGCGGGGTTCGGGCCGGAAAAAGCCAAATAATACGTAAGGTTTTTCAAAGCTACCCAGGATCGCTTGGTCTCGTCAAGCGACGTTGGCAAAAACCGATGAATGGGGAACTGCAGAGGCTGGAGGGTCAGGGGCTGGAGCAGGGCAGAAGAGACGCGAGGACCACTGTCTAGCTCGGACACTAGGAAAAAGGCAAGAATCTCGTCCCCGTTCGCCAGAAAATGAGGAAGAACTCTTCAGGGAGCTCGCCGACTGTGGCTAGGGTGTAGTCTATCTATCGCTTAGGAACGGGAAACCCACGTCTAGCGGTGGGTTACTCTGGCTGATGCTGGAGCAATTAGGGCGAAGCAAATCGAATGGTTTTGCAGGGAGATTCCGTCTCGTCCAGGCATTGTCCATAAGCCCGCAGACTTTTGGAAACAGCGGTACTGTTGAAACCCGAGATTGGCGGAGGCAGAGGAACCCTTCGATTGGTCGGCAGCAACACCAAGGATGCGTCACCAAACTCTATGGCTTCTATCTCTCCAAAACGAACTTTCGCTGCAAGATAGGGTTCTATTCCATAGATTATCGCGTTCTCACTGTCGGACACGCGGACGGAATACCCGCTGAGACTGCTTAAAATCACCACGGACATGCACAACTGCCAGAAATGACGGCGGCCAGAAAGTATGGCTCCGAGAGAGAGAAATCCCAGGAGCAGCAAAACTATTTGCAGATAGATTGGAAAATAAGATATGGCATCAAGGGTATGAAACTCTGGCATCCATCGCCAAAGATTATTCGCAACAAAGCCGCTTGCTAGCAAAACCGCGAAAACGAAAATAATTAAAATACGAGTGAGTTTTGAAAACACAGAATGCTTCCTAATAGGCGAATCCGATACCGACCACGTTCGTTTCGTTTTTATTCGGAGCCTGAGATATAACGGAAGTGCCATCAATCATCAACATCACCGAATCGCTGCCATCCAGGTACCCGGCGGAATTCAGTCCAAGCTTCAGTGTCAAGTCCCGCAAGTTGGAAATACTAATACCCGTTGTATTATGTGGCTGAATCAGAATGATCATTTGCGCCTTGTCCGAACGGTACCCTAGGGCAATCTTTCCGACTCTATCCGATTGCTGCGACATGGCGACGAAGCGCCTGTTGCTTCTTTGTATTAGGCTCTTTGATTGGGTAGTATCTGGCTCACCTTCCGAAGGGGCCGCAGGTTGTGGAGGGTTATAACGATTGATCGGCCCAAAGGGAACACCGTTAATGATCAACGGGCCGAGATTACCTATTGCCGCATCCGTTTTGGTCGGCGCCGATCCCCTGCCAAACTTGAACTTCTGCGCGTCACCCGTATCGTTGCGGACGAAATACATATCCGACTTCGAACCACCTATTACCTTCCCTTTGTAAACAATTTGCCCTTCCTGAAGCGTTTCACTTGGATGAACCGGGTCGGATCCGGACAGTGCGTCCATTTTCCCTGCGGTGGTCAATCCATAGGTTGGTCCGTTAATGACCACACGCAACTTTTGCAGGTTGCTCTCCCTCTTGGCAGTCATCTCGAACAGTTCTTCTGTCTTTCTCACAAAAGGTATCATACGAACCGTATGGTGAAAATTGACCAGGTAGACCGGGCCGGAGCCGAGATGAGTTATATGGAAAAAGCCCACGTTCTGATGTGAGCTGGCTTCTTGCAAGTGGGCCCAGAAAGCCGTGACATCTTGAATGGAAATTGACTTGGCGTCAGCAAGTGATCTACGGATCATGTGGGATCATCCTCCTTGAGAATCTGAAATGGCATCCTATCGCAGGATTGGCTATCTGTATATCGGCTGTGGTGCGTCAGTGCGGTGCGCCTGCAAGGCCGCCCGGTACAACTTGGCTAAGGACGATTCCTNNCTGGAGCCAGGTCCTGCGTTGTGCCCGGCAGGCAGGCAAAGGCAAGACGTCACCCTCGCGCCCTGCGCCCCGGGGTAAGTTAATCCCTTGATCCAGCTCGCCTTAGTTTATCCGAGACGTCATGCATTTATGTTCAGCTAGTTTAGGAACAAGTAGTAGGAGCTGCTTATTGAAGCCTCGCGCATACAAATTCACATCGTATTGATAGATAGCTTTGCGCTGCTGTTGAGTACCAGTATTGGCGACGTTATTCCGCTTACCCCGCATGCAAGAGCGGTGACGAGCGTTGAGGTGTTCGTCGGCTTGCTTTATCTGGCTGGCGTTGTTACTCGCTTAATCGGGCTGACGATGCAATCGCATAATCTTGACGCGCCTTAGCCATAGGGCTCCTAAAATCGCCGATAAGTTAAATCGGACAAAGCTCCAGCCACTAATCGATTAAGATCTCGGGCGCAAGGAATGTATACAAAAATGGGAGCCGGATTGGTCTTTAGATTTTTCTTCGACAGAAAATCAATCTGTCCCCGTTTTTCAGCTGACAATACCCCGCCGGCAGCGCAGGCTCGGGCCCTGCCTTGTGCTCGGTCCAAAGCACGAGGCAAGACCTGACCCTCCAGCCCCCTTTATCTGGCTGGTGTTGTTACTCGCTTAATCGGGCTGCCGCTTCTGCGAAATGATATGACGCAGTCCGGCCCACCACCACCCAGAGCCAGCTGCCCAGGTTCTCCCTACCACTCAAATATCAACCCAATCAGCGGAATCGACTCGCCTTCCTCCACCTCATTTTTGCCGGTACGTTCGTTGAATTCGGAGCTGCTGGGATTGTCGGCGCCGAGCAGGTTGATGACGTCGATAAAAGCGATCAGGTCGGTGCCGCCGAGGGTGCGGCGGTAATCGGCGCGGAAGTTGAAGGAGCTGTAGCCGCTGTAGCGCCCGGTGTTTTTCGCAATGGTTTCCCGTGAATAACGCAGCGGCTCCCCCTCGGGCAGTACATTTTCATAAATTACATAGTCATCGCTGGGTTTGCCGGATGCCCATTTCCAACGTGCCGATAATTTCCACCTTTGGTTGATTTCCCAAACGCCGCCGATACTTGCGGCGTGCGGCCGGTTGTATTCGGCGAAATTGTAGGGCTCATCGACACGATCGCGGGTTCGGGCGCGGTTGTAGGAATATTTGAAATCAGCGGACCAGCCACGATCAAATTGCCGCGTGAGCGCCGTATCCACGCCATAGGATGTGCCGTCGCCACTGTTGCTGTAGGTTTGATTGACCCGGTCACCCGCGGCCACCAGATTGCTCAAGTCCTGATAGTAAGGCTCGACGAACAGGTTCAGCTTATCGTTGATGCGATAGGCGAAACCCACACCGAACTGATCCACCACTTCATTTTCCAGTCCATTGTTTGCCGCATCGGCGGCGCGGTCTTCGATGCGCGGGGCTTGATAATAGCGGCCAGCGGTAGCGGTGATTCGCAGATCGTCCGTCGCCAACCAGGTTGCACCCGCTCTCGGTGACAGCAGGTTTTCCTGCGAGAAATTATCGCGGTCGTAGCGGGCACCGGCGCGGAAACTCCAGGAGTCGCCGGCAGAAAATTCCTGATCCAGGTAGACAGCGTAATTGACCTCCGTTTGCTGATAGCGGCTGTCGAGGGACTCGGGTGTAAGAACTATGTAATGCTGCTCAGGATCCGGGCGGGCGTCGTCCCTATCGTAGGTGTAGATCGTCCAGTCCTCCGTGAGATCGAGTTGGTAGCGCAAATCCAGCTGCATGACACGCCAACCCGTGGATAAACGCCCAAGGGAATTGTCCGAGAAAAAGTCCAGCTGCCAACCCGTCTCCTGCTCCGCGGCGCGCATATTGAGCAGATTTTCGCGCGCGGGCACCTGATCGGCGGGTGTGTCCAATGGAACCAGATCCGGGTAAGCCTCGCCGATCCGGCTGCGAGCATCAAAATCGCGATAATAAATCTGATTCACCAGTTCAGCATCGCTGCCAATCAGGCGCGACCAGGTGAGACCCAGGAGCGAGTTGTTCGACTTACTGCGCGAGAGCTCCACGTCGGTGAAATTACCCGGCTCGTCGTCGTCGGACGCGAGTACATTGTCCATATCGCGGGTGTCNNGTTTTGAAGATCACGTCGGTGAGCTTCGGTGTGCCTATATCCTCCTCACCAATGGCGTCAAATAACCAGCCAAAGTTGTAGGTACGCGCCGACAGCAATACAGAGGTGTCGTCATGCAAACGACTGGGTCCGTCGTACCCCACCTCTACGCCGGCGAGGTCCAGCCGCGCGGAATAGGCAGCGCTGTCCGGATTGCCTTCGGCCACCTCCAGCTTGAGCAGCGAGCCCGCCTTGCCACTGTATGCGGAACTCCAACCGCCGGGCTGGAATTCCGCTGAGCCTATGACATTGGGCGCAAATACCGAATAGCGGCCCCCGCCCTCAACCTCCTCCTCCGCGCCAAAGCTCTCGCTGAAGTGCACGAGTTTGTCGAAGGGGATGCCGTCCACCAGAATCAAATTGTCGCGGGGTCCCGCGCCGCGCACACTAAAGCTGGAAAACTCTCCGTCGGAAAATACACCGGGCAGGCCGTCCAGCGCCCGCAACACATCGCCACCACTGCCGGCCGCGCTGCGCAGTTCTTC